>DWVH01000007.1 GCA_019120335.1 Candidatus Enterococcus stercoripullorum | reverse complement strand
GAAACCTCTGTTAGTGAAGAAATAAGCTATCAAGTATGCTCTATTCCCAAGAAGCTCCCACTTCAAGCGTTAAGAACCGTTAGGTTTAGCTAAGTGGTGAGTAGTTCACTCACCAAAGTCAGCGGATGTTTACTAAATTAGGCTTTGTTCAAGTGGCGGAAGAGTGGTTTGAGTTGAATTTAGCAAATGATACCTATTCACCAGTTTTTGAAAGTAAAATCATTACGGAATAAAGCAAAAAAAGCTGCGAATCTAATTTCAGACTCGCAGCTTTTTCATGCAGTTTACTTGATTCCAACGGCTTCTTTGGCTAACTGATCGGCCAATTCATTTCCGGGAATACCACTGTGACCTTTGACTTTTACGAAACGGATTTGAATATGTCTCATCAAAGCCTGCATGGTATCGCGATATTGCTGAGTAAAAATATTTTTGGCTTGCCAATCACCAGTCGCCCAGCTTTCGATGCCTTGATAATCGTAAAGAATGGTCAATTGCGTTAAATCGTGGTCAAGTGCGGCTTTTACTGCAGCCATCGCCCCGTCAATTTCACCGGCAACGTTACGCATGCTCGCTTTTTCAGCATTGTTGCCTTTACCTTGCAAGGTGATTCTTGTTTGTTCATCTATTTGTAAAAAGCCCCCATAGCCATAATCTTTCGTTGTGATATTATAGGAACCGTCGACAAAAGCATAAGGTGTTTTTAAATTTGAAGTGGCTGATTGGGGCGTTGCTACCTTTACTTCTTGGCCACCTAAATAGGCAAGTGCTTCTTCTTTGGTTGGAAAACTTTTAAAAATGGCTCCTGGGTAACCTGTGACTTGTTCTTGACATTGCGCCCAAGTAAGAAAAATCCCTGTTTGACGTCCTTTTTTGACCGCGTAAAATTTTGTCTTTGCCAAATCATCCATTCCTTTCACTAAAATTTACTTAAAGTATTCTAGCATTGATTAAGAAGAAAAGCTAGACTTAAAATGACAACTTGTCTGCCTTTTTAAAATGAATTTTGCTATAATAAAAGAAAAAAGATTTGAGGTGAACCAGGTGCAGGCCATTGTGCGATGTCTAGATGGAAGTTTTTATTATTCAATGGTTTTTGGCTGTATTTGTACGAAAAAACATCAACTAGCCAACGATGTTTGGTATGATTATGCTTACCTCGTACTGGATAAAACGAAAACAAAATTAATCCTACAACATGAATTTTTACCTAATAATAAATCTTATGAACCGATGCTATTATTTTTAGACTCGGATCAAAGTGATTGGAAAGTAAATGAAATCGGGGAAGGCGGCATTCAACAATTGATTTCGCCTGAGATACTGGAAAATTTAAGAGATAATCGCGTGCCGCATTCGCTTGTTCTAAAATGTGTGGATTTGGATAGTAACTTAAAGCAGACAAATTATCGACAAATCTCAAATGAACAAGAAAGCAAAAACTTTTTGACTATTTCACGTCACCTACATGATGCTTATATTGAAAAAATAGTGCTTCGAGAAAATAAATTACTGGTTACATTTGATGGTGTCTGGGGCTGTAAAATTATTTTGAGTTTTGCAGGCAATCCAAGTTTTCATTATACGCAAAATATTGATTATGATTTTCATTGGCAAGATTGCAGTTTGCTGATTCGAGATAGTCGGTATTACTTGGTGGATGAGGATTTAACTGATGGTTCGCAAATAACGGAATATCATCAATGGTTTACTGCTGATCAGATTAGTTACTGGGTGTTTCCAAAGTGTGATCCCATATTGCCATCAAGTAAAGTGGTACCGTTCCAACAGTCGGGTAAATTACGTTTAGCTGAAGTCGCTTTTGATGAGTATGGCAAATTATATACTTATGCTTGCCCTGACCGCTCGATGACTGAAGATGATTGGGTGATGGTGCCAGTTGGAAAAGAAAATGTTCTGAAAGAAGCACAAATTATCAATATTTATGAGAGTTATCCTAAAACGCTACACCTTGACTTTCCGATTTCAAAATTAAAAACCGTTGCGAAATTATATTCAACATTTAATGAAGAACGCGCGATTGAACGAGTGCTAATGTTAATGGATAAAAAAGTATTAGATTTTTCAAAAGTAGCCCCTAACTTAAAAGAAGGTACTTATCATATGTTAGAAACACCGATGGGCTATTTTTGGATTGAATTAAATCAGCAACCAATTCCGATGAAAATTACCCAATACAGTTTTGTTGATGATGAGTATTCAGTTGATTGTGTACTTAAAATGCAGCCGATTGGTGTAACGCCAGATAAAATCAAGACACTCAAACTCTTATCTAATATTGATTTAACAACTTGGAATGAGGTTGATGTGCTAAGTGATGAATTCAGTAAAGGTTGGCAATGGGAAAAAGGTGGACTTACTTTTGGAGCAACAGGCATAGTTACTAATTTTGATGGTGGTGAAATTACTAATTCTAAGCATCACTTACCTTTTTACGAATATTGGCGTACAGAAATGTATAATCGTAATTCCGATTATTATGGCTTTATGATTGCTTGGAAAAAGTTTGTTTCTATTGAAGATTTGTCCATCTATTTTGCATTAACGTAGGTGGTGAAATGTATGACCAAACAGATACAAGATACAATTATTTTTAATGGAAAATCCTTTAATATTTTAGCGTTAAGCAGCGATTTAGATTTTTCACCTGCAAAAGAATTTGGTTTAGATTTGACGATGTGGGGGACCGCCAATTACCGGGGGTTTTGGTGTGAATACATAATAGAGAATAATAAATTTTCGATTCACACGATGACTGTCTATACAAAAAGTGGGCAATACCCAACCATTCATTCAGTTAATCCTATGCCCGAAAAACGTGCCTACGATTTATCAAAGAGAGTCAATTTTCGTATTCCGATTCCATGGCAATATAAAAATTTGGATTATTCATACATTTTTACTGGTAAGTTAGTGATTGAGATTCAGGAAAATGAGATATATTATTCTAAAAAATTAGTAAATATCGTACTTGAATTAGAGATAGACCAAGGTGTTTTGATTTCAGTAAATGATATTTCCAAATTATGGCTACAATTTCAGCAGCATAATTTGCCAAAATACAGCTATTGGTGTCATGATCCGGAGAAGAGTTATGAACAGTTTATTAATTTTCGTTCAATAATTGGGTGATGAAATTGACAAAAATCATTGCTGGTTTCCTATTTTGGGTTGTCATAGTTATCGGTGGTATCCAATACATGAAAGCTAATCCATCAAAAAAACAAACGCGTTATCTGGTAGAAGGCTTATTAATTGGCTTTTTTGTAGGGATGATGATTAGTATTGTGATTGATTGGCAATGGATTGGAATTGGTGCAGGTTTTGGTCAGTTTATAGGCACGGTCATTGGTTCGCAAATTTCAAAACAAGAAAAGAGGTAGCAAAAAATGGCATTTGATTATAAAAAGGAATTTAAATCACTTTATCAACCTAAAAAATCCCCCAAGATCATAACCATACCTAAAATGAACTTTATTGGCATATCTGGTCAAGGTGATCCAAATGAAGAAAATGGTGCTTATCAAAAGGCGGTACAGGAATTATATACTTTGAGTTATACGCTAAAAATGAGTTGTAAAACAAATTATCAGATTCCTGGCTTTTTTGAATATGCTGTACCACCTCTTGAGGGATTTTGGTGGCAACTTGGAATAGACGGCTACGATTGGACGCGTAAAGATTTGTTTCAATGGTTGTCGGTGATTCGTGTGCCTGATTTTATCACGGAAAAAGATTTTGAGTGGGCCAAAAATCAAGCCATCGCTAAAAAGAAATTGACTAAAGTGCAGGCTAAACTAATGACGATTGATGAAGGCGAAGTTGTACAAATAATGCATATCGGTCCATATGATACGGAAATTCAAACAGTGGAAAAAATGACTAGTTATCTCGCAGAAGTTGGCTATGAAGAAGATTTTAGCTCGCAACGGCATCATCATGAAATTTACCTATCTGACCCGAGAAGATGCGCACCTGAGAAGCTGAAAACAATCCTTCATCATCCGGTTCGCCCAAAAAAGTAAGTGAGCGATGAATCTAAAGCAACAATCCAAACAGCTAAAACAAGATATTCCTGTAATTTATTTGGTGATGAAGTCTAGTGAAACACCTATTTTAGCAAAAATCTTGGCTTTCTTAAGCATTGCCTATGCCTTATCACCAATTGATTTGATTCCGGATTTTATCTCAGTGTTAGGGTATTTGGATGATTTGGTTATTTTACCAATGCTAATTGTGTGGACCATCAAGTGTATTCCAAAACCTGTTTGGCAAAAAGCGCAAAACGAGGCTCAAGAATTGATAGCTACTAAACAAATGAAAAAGTGGTATTATGCCATACCGATTCTTATTATATGGTTGATAGTTGTTTTGTTATTGATTCGAATTTTTTGGAAATGACAAACATTGATGTAAAGATAAAGCTTGGTCAACTTGAAGGAAATTTTACAGAGGTCGAGCAGTTACTTTTCCGTCTGTCTAATGTCATCTTTACTTATGATAAATATTAAGATAAAGCCTATTTACATCTATCTATTTTTTCGATAATATTCTGTTATGTCAATGTTGATGATTATTCAATACTTATTCGCGAAATTTACACAGCCTGTTAAGATAGATTCAATCAGTCGCGAATCGAGGGGAGAAATATTGACAGAATTTATCAATATTAGATAATTGGAGGATGTTATGAAAAAATTAGCAGCATTTGGTATGAAAAAAATCATTACTGCAATCATTCTTGTCATGGTGCTTGTCGGAGGTGTTCTGGTGTTTAAGCATTTTAGAAAACCTGTGATTACCAATCAATTCATCTCGAATAAGTTGGAAAATGCCAGTGATCTAGTATCTGCCAAGATGATTTACAATGGTCTTTTGCATTACGATGATAAAAAAGGAATTATGATTATCAATAAGGATTCTTTTGCGATGACTTATCGAGCAGAATTAACAGCAGGTATTGATATGAAAAAGGTTAAAATCAAAGTAAGCGATGAAAAAGTAACCGTGACAATACCAAAGTCAAAAATCAAAAACATCAATATCGATGAAAAATCAATCAAATTCTATGATCAATCCTTTGCTTTATTTAAGACCAATCAAAAACAAAGCTTATTAGATGCTATATCAAAAGCAAAGGAAGATGTACAGAAAAAAGGCGATGTCCAATCACTATTAAAACGTGCAGATCAACAAACAGCGGTCATTTTCAAAGGCATGTTAGAAGATAATATCCAAGACCGCAAGCTAGTAATCCAACAAAAATAGAAAAGCAAAGCTAGGAGTGTAGCATGCATTCCTGCTTTTTTGAATTTGCAAAATGATACTGTTTTCATAAGCTAGTTATGCTATACTCGATGTGTATGAATTTAACGTTAGGATGTTGTATATGACTCAGACCAAAATTATTTTTTTTGATATTGATGGCACACTTATCGATATGAATAGAAAGAAGATTTCAGAAAAAATGTTAGAAACCTTAATTCGCTTGCAAGAAAAAGGAATTAAACTCTGTCTAGCAAGTGGTCGTGCCCCGATTCAAATCCCACATTTTGAGGGCGTAGATTTTGATGCCTTTTTAACTTTTAATGGTTCATATTGTTATACTAAAGATTGCGATATCCACAGCAATCCATTAAGTAAAGAAGATGTATATACAGTTATTAAAAATAGTACTAAAGTTAATCGCGCCTTATCGATTGCGACTAAGGATTTTATCGCTGCTAATGATGCAGATGAAGAATTGGTGGCTTACTTTAATGTGGGTGGTTTTAAAGTGAATGTTGCCGATAATTTTGATGAATTGGTACGAGATCATGTCGTTTACCAAATAATGATGAGTGGGACTAAGGAAGAGTATCCGATGATTTTAGAAGGCGTTCATAATTCTAAGATTGCAGCTTGGTGGGATAAAGCGTTTGATCTAATCCCGAAAACAGGTGGTAAAGGCATTGGTGTCCAGGCAATTTTAGATTATTATGGCTTTAGCAACGAAGAAGCACTAGCCTTTGGTGATGGTGGTAATGATATTGAGATGTTACAGACAGTAGGAACAGGGGTAGCGATGGGTAATGCACTGGACCATGTCAAAGCCATTGCCGATGATGTTTGTGGTCATGTGGCAGAAGATGGTATTTATCAGTATTGTTTAGAAAAAGGGTTAATCTAAGTGGGAGGTTTCATATGAGTCAGCATGAGATTAAGTTAGTTGCAGTGGACGTAGATGGTACGTTTGTAAGGACGGATTATAGCTTTGATCGTCCACGTTTTGAGAGAATTTTGTCCAGAATGAACGCTGTTGGGTGTCGTTTTGTTGTCGCAAGTGGGAATCAATACTATCAGTTACGTGATTTATTTCCAGAGCAACATCAAGAATTTGCTTTTGTTGCTGAAAATGGAGCCTATATTGTTGACGAAGGGCACTTGGTTTTTGCTGTTGATATGCCTCGTGAAGTCGTGAAAAGAATTGCTGAACTCTGCTATAACTATCCTGAAGTTCAAGCTATTATCAGTGGTGTAGAGTGCGCATATTGTCAAAGATTGAGTGTTTCATCCGAATTTTTTGAGTTGGCTAAAGTTTACTATCATCGCTTAAAGTGGGTAGATGATTTATCACAGATTGACGATCAATTCTTGAAAGTTTCGCTTTTAGTCCCAAATGAAAAAACAAGTTACTTTTACAACTTGTTGTGTCAACAATTAAATGGCATAGTGGACATAACAACTAGTGGACATGGCTGGATAGATTTGATTATGCCTGGTTGTCATAAAGCATCAGGGTTAGCGAAATTGGTCCAAAGATGGCGGATAACTCCTGAGCAATGTGTGTCATTTGGTGATGGTGGCAATGATATTGAAATGTTACAATATTGTGGACGAAGTTATGCCATGCAAAATGCACCCGAAAATGTAAAAGAAGCGGCTAAATTCGTCTGTCCATCCAATGAAGAAGATGGCGTGCTTGAAGTTTTGGATAAGTTGTTTTAATGTTACTGGAATTTTATTAATTCAGCAAGCAATTAAGAATAGATACATTTAGTTATTGTTAGCGCTTATCATATTTGGTAAAATAAAATCTGGAGGTGATAGGTATGCAAAGAGTCGGAAACGAGCACGATTGGAAGTTGCTAAAAAAACGTCTTCCAGGTTGGCAAGAAGCTTTTATGGCGTCCAGAATTGAGGAATATGTTAAACTGTTGAGCGATGAAACTAAACTGGCTTCTGCTCGGTTTTGGCAACTAGATAAGATGATTAAGGAAGATAGAAAAAAAACGGGTGTAATCGCTGAAATGTCGCACTCAGACAAGGATTTGATTCTATTAAATTTATTACGTGAGGGTGCGATTACAGAAAGTGATTTAGAAGGATTTAGTGAGGAATTAATAGAGACAGTACGATATTTTTATAAAAAGTCGAACGGGAGGAAGAAATGAAGAAAATCACAGGCCTATATCACGAATTTTTGCAAAATGTACCTGGAATGGCTAATTGGTACTTTGATTATGATGTAAATCTATTTGACAATCAATCAAAAGCTGAGCCTTATGCAAAAAAATTAGTCTTATTCCATGCCAAGACAAAAGAAATTTTTACGGTGTATGAAGCGAGTGAGCAGCAAGTCATTTCGAATGTTGCGACGCCAGAATTTGACGGGGAAAAGCTGTATTTTTTAGTCTTAGATCAAGCAGAAAATCAAATTTTGTTCATGAGCTACAGGCTGAGTACCCAAGAAGTCATTGAAGAGATGCAAATTTCATCTGAGCATGCGCCATTTGCACGATTGCAAATTTATGGATTTCCTGTTCTTTTGGCTGAAGAAGATTTTGACAATGAACAACTCGAAATTTATTATCCAAAAAGATTTAGCTTACCACTTTTAGAGCAGGAAAGCTTTGAATGTCAGGAAGGAGATTATTACTATTTCTCGAAGTGGTTAGCAGATGAAACACTTCCACGTCGTAATGCTTATCTTGTTAAAAATGCAAAAGGACAAGTAGTAGAAGAAGGAATTGGACGGATCATGCGCTTTGAAAATGGGGAGTTTATGATTGTTTAGTATAGTTGGTAGTTATAGTTTCTAGCTATAACTATCAGCTGTTTTTTTCTATTACATTCGTAAATAAACTCGTGTTATGATAATCACATCAACTTTACGAGAGGTGTTTGAATGGAAAATCATCATTATCAAGAAGAAGGACAATTTCAACGCAAAATGACCAGCCGCCATTTATTTATGCTTTCATTAGGTGGCGTTATTGGGACTGGTTTATTTTTGAGTTCTGGATATACCATCTCGCAAGCAGGGCCATTTGGTGCGATACTATCTTATTTAGTTGGTGCGATTGTCGTCTATTTGGTCATGCTTTCTCTTGGCGAATTAGCGGTTGCGATGCCTGTCACGGGTTCCTTTCATACCTATGCAACAAAATTTATTAGTCCTGGTACCGGTTTTACGGTGGCATGGTTATATTGGATTTGTTGGACGGTTGCACTTGGAACGGAATTTTTGGGGGCAGGAATGTTGATGGGACGCTGGTTTCCACATATTCCCGCTTGGATTTTCGCCGCGATATTTGCCATGATTATCTTTGGTTTAAACGCTTTATCTGTGCGATTATTTGCTGAAGCAGAATTTTATTTTTCTAGTATCAAAGTATTAACGATTATTATTTTTATTATTCTAGGTACACTTGCAATATTTGGAATCGTACCTTTTGAGGGGAGCCATCAAGCGCCTTATTTTCACAATTTAACAGCTCAAGGGTTATTTCCAAATGGGATGCTTGCAGTTGTTTCTGTAATGTTAAGTGTCAATTATGCATTTTCAGGTACGGAATTAATAGGGATTGCAGCTGGTGAGACAGAAAATCCCAAAGAAGCAGTCCCACGTGCGATTCACACCACAATTGGTCGTTTGGTGATTTTCTTTGTACTAACAATTGTCGTTTTAGCGAGTTTATTACCAATGAAAGAAGCAGGTGTAACAGATGCACCATTTGTACTAGTCTTTGATAAAATTGGTATTCCTTTTGCAGCGGATATCATGAATTTTGTGATTTTAACTGCGATTTTATCAGCAGGAAATTCTGGATTGTATGCCTCAAGCCGCATGTTATGGTCACTAGCCAATGAAGGGATGTTATCGAAAAAAATCGTACGTATCAATGAACATGGTGTACCCATGCGCGCTTTATTACTATCAATGATTGGTGCCTTGTTAGCTTTATTTGCGAGTATTTATGCGGCGGATACGGTCTTTTTAGCTTTAGTATCGATTGCTGGTTTTGCTGTAGTAGCAGTGTGGCTTTCAATTCCAATTGCACAGATTCGATTCCGCAAAGAATTTTTAAAAACGCATAATCTAAGCGAATTGAGCTACCAAACGCCATTTAGCCCGGTTTTACCCTATATCACGGTCATTTTACTTGGTATTTCTATTATTGGGATTGCCTGGGATGCATCACAAAGAGCGGGATTGTATTTTGGCATTCCATTTATTATTTTGTGTTATGCTTACCATTATTTGAAATTTAAGAAGTTATAGAGGTGATTTAGTTGGGGCGATTAAATAAATTATTAACACGAAAACAAATATTAGTTTTGCATGGTCCGCTTGGCACTGAGTTGGAGTATATGGGTTATGATGTTTCGGGTAAGTTATGGTCAGCAAGATATTTACTTGAAAAGCCTGAAATTATTCAAGATATTCATGAAATATATTTGGAAAGTGGCTGCAATATTGTAACGACTGCTACTTATCAAGCGACGATTCCAGGATTAATGGCAGCCGGTCTTGATTTTGAACAAGCAGCAAATATTATTCGCTTAACCGTCCAATTGGCTCATCAAGCTCGCGATAATTATTGGCAAAATTTGTCATCTGAACAAAAGGCCCAAACAATTTATCCGTTAGTCTCAGGAGATGTAGGACCTTATGCCGCTTACTTAGCCGATGGTTCAGAGTATAACGGTCAATATGGGGAAGTGACCTTACAAGAATTGAAGGATTTCCATCGTCCGCGCATCCAACTCTTTTTAGAGCAAGGTGTGGATATGTTGGCATTAGAAACAATTCCTAATGCGTTAGAAGTCCACGCGTTGACGGAACTATTAAGCGAAGAATTCCCACAAGTTGAAGCTTACATGAGTTTCACAGCTCAAGAAACACGTAAGATCACAGATGGCACCTCATTAAAAGACGTGATTGCATTGGTGGAGGATTGTCCACAAATTTTAGCAGTTGGTTTTAACTGTACCCAACCACAACTCTATGATGACTTATTACAAGAAATCCATACCTTAACGACGAAGCCACTGGTTACTTATCCCAACTCTGGTGAAACCTATGATGGTGCAACCCAAACTTGGCACCACAGTCATGAAGGGGAAGGTTCTTTAGTTGAGCAATCATTACATTGGATTCATTTAGGTGCACAAATTGTTGGTGGTTGTTGTCGTACAAGACCTGCAGAGATTGCTGCACTCGCCCAAGCTGTCCGCAAGCAAAATGAGTAAGCTTGTCGGATTTTTTCAAAGTGATATAATAGATGTACTCTTATATAAGAAGGCGATACAATGAGTGAAAATTATATATTGGATTTTAATGGAGACTATGAGGATTATCCAAATTTTACTCATTTCAATTGTAGTCAAGTTTTGGGGAGTCGTTTAATTTGTTCGGATGAAGCTCAGGAAAAATTAAACCAATTGATTGCACATCATGGAATTAGCGGCGTACATTTCTTGGGTTCTGGCGATTATCATTATATTACGAAATTAATGTGCGACCAGATACCTGGGCCGTTTGATTTGGTCTTATTTGATCATCATACCGATATGAAAGATGCGGTCTTTGGCGAGATGTTAACTTGTGGCGATTGGGTTGTCAGCTGTCACTGATTTTTGAAAGTATTTGATAAAAAAGTTTTAAATATTTTTGATTTTAGGCGTTGTTGGAAAACTTTTTTTGTTAAAATTTATTTAGAATAAAGGCAAAGAAGGTTTTATTGATGGTTAAATACTCACAATTAACAGCTGAAATATATAAACCTAAAGAAATCGCTTCTATGTTAGGTGTTACAACTAAAACTTTACGTGATTGGGATGACAAAGAACATTTCTTTGGCCGTACTCCTGATACGGATAGGCGTTATATGACAAAAGAAACATTAATCCCTTTTTTAAATAAAAAAGGTGTTTTGATTGGTGATTCTCAAGATAACAAACGAGATATTGTTTACGCTCGTGTTTCAAGTCGTGATTAAATACAAATTGGTGATTTAGATAGACAAGTTTTACATTTTTTAAATTCTTACTCGAATTTAAAAAATATTCTTGTTTTATCCGAAGTTGGCAGCGGTTTAAATGATAATCGAAAGAAATTCAATCAATTGTTACAAATTATTTTAAACGATGAAGTGAATCGTGTATTTATTACTTATAAAGACCGCTTAACAAGGTTTGGTTATCATTACATTGAAACTATTTGTAAATATCATCATGTTGAAATTGTAGTTGTAAACCAAAAAGAAAAATCAGTATCTATTGAAGAAGAATTAACAAATGATTTAATGCCTTTAATCGCTTCTTTTTCAGGAAAACTTTACGGTTTACGTGCACATAAAAATAAAAAGGTTAAAAATCATGGCAAATAAAGAAATTGATTTAAAGCTTTTAAAAATGTTAAGTGAAATGGCTTCGTTGCCTGATAAATTGACATTAGAAGATATTTTTGAAATGGCGTGAGTTCAATGACATATAAAAGAAAGTATACAGTTAAAACGCAACTTCATAAAAAGAATAATCAAGAGATTATTGATTATTTTGAAGAAGGTGTTGTTTTATACAATCATATCAAACGTGAAGCCTTTCATGTTTATAAACGAGATCCTGATTTTAAAAAACATCAGTTTAACACTTATCTTCAGGAAAAATATATTATTTTAAAACGTACTGCAAACTCGATTATTTCTGATGCGATAGGTAATTATAATGCAATCAAGGAATTGAAAGAATATGAATTAAAACAAGTAAATGGTAAAATTGAAAAATTACAAATAGATATTATTCCAAAACTAACGTTGATTATCAAACAGAATATGCAAAATATGGCTTTAGGGGCAACAGTTGATCTAAAGAAACATCGTAATTTGCGTTCAAAGTTAGTCGCTAAGAAAAAGAAGTTACACCGTTTAACCGAACGTAAAAAGCAATTGCTTTATGAAATGACATCTGGTGATTTTAAAATTTGTTTTGGAACGAAACACCTACTAAAACGAAATCTCGTTTCCTTTCGTAACCAACGAGATAGTCAAATGAGTTTTGTAGGTTGTAAAAGTGAATCTTGTCAAAATCAAATGCTCCAAATGTTTTATAATCCAAATAATAATCAATTCGATATTCGATTACGTAAAGATTTAGGTGGTTATAAAGATAAGAAAAACTACGCCTATGGACGTGTATATTTTAATCATCATAAAAATGAATTGATTCAAATTTTAAAAGAAGGTTATAGTCCGTTATCATTTAAAATTCAAAAGAAAAAAGGTCGCTATTATCTTATTTGTACATTTGAAATACATGTAGAAAAGTCAGCATTTTTAACTAGAAATAGTTACGGTACCGTAGGTGTTGATTTTAATAAAGGTTTTATTACTATTACAGAAACTGATGCTTATGGTAATATGCTTTCTACGGATAAACGTATATATCGCTTTAAACAAGGAAATAAAACAGTTAATGATTTTAGACAGCTAGCAAACGAATTAGTTAAGCAATGTTTAAAATCTGGAAAAGATTTAGTCATTGAAAATTTAAATTTCAAAAAAACAAAATCAAAAACAGAAAGTAAAGCAGGCAAACAATATAATGAAATGATTCATTCGTTTGCGTATAAAACATTTACACATATTTTAGAAGAAATCACTTTTAGAAATTATGTTTGGTTGCGAAAAGTCAATCCTGCGTGGACAAGTTGGATTGCAGAACATAAATATTGCCCTTTGATGAAATTAAACGTACATACCGGTGCAGCTTACGTGATTGCAAGGCGTGGTCAAGGTTTTAAAGAAACGAAAGTTAGTTAAAGCATTAATATAAAAAAATTCTTCCATGGCAAATAGATAACAACCCAAGAGAGTTGTGTTTATCCCTGTATGGTCGTAATTTTAGAAATTTAAGCAAATAAAGATTGTATGGCTAAGCTTTTGTTTAAAAAATGAAATAAAAGACGTTGAAATAGTTATTTGTTTAAACGGAATAGGTTAACCGTATGACCTTGATTTGAAAAAATCTAAAAATAATCTCTAGGTTTCAAATGTTTTAATTTAGAGTTACGGTCAGAAATTGTATTGAGGAAAATGCGCAGCTCCATCAAGTCATTGTTGCTGGTCCGAGTCAAAAAGCGTTTCAACAAGTAGACTTTCATAGCAAAAAAATAAAAGCCATTACCGAAGAAGATTTTATGAGTCACAAAGCAATGGCCAAACTTGCCTATTATCAGTCAGATTTACCACTGTATTTGTCCGTGGATAAGGATATTTTAACAAAAAAGGATGCAGTGACGAAATGGAATCAAGGGCAGCTAGATATATCTACCTTGAAGCAAAGTCTTCGTCAGGTCCTCAGTCATCAACGTTTAATTGGAGCCGATATTTGTGGGATGCCTGAAGAATGCCCTTCTCTTGCTGAACAATTAAAAGCGGAACAAATCAATCGTCAATCTGATGAAAAAATAGCCCAAACGATTCAGCCTTATCTAAAGGTTTCATAATTGATGCGAAAAGTTGTCTATAGGGCAGCTTTTTTGTTTTTCTATGGCTAGTAAAATGACGAACTTCATAGTATGATTAGATTACGAGGTGAGGTCATGTTTCAAATACATTATATGGGAAAGTATAAAGATGAATCACAATTAACTAAAAATCAGCCCTATCCTTATCAAGCCACGCAATTTAGAGAAAGTGACAATCTGAATAAAATCTTTCTGCAAGGTTTACTCATTGGCCTTCCATTATTTATTGTTATGTTTGCTGCAGGAATTTACCGTGTTTTTTCTATAGATTACCAGTGGGTTTGGAATTTTCATTGGTTGACGGTAGGAATCGTGTATTTTTTTCTGACGTACCCGTTAATGATGATTCACGAAGTCATTCACGCATTATGTTTTCCAATTCAGGCGAGAAAAGAAATTTGGAGTTATCTTGATCAAGGGGCGATGTTTGTTTATTGTGAGGAAAAGGTCAGTAAGTTACGCTTTATCTTGATGTCACTGGCGCCAGCACTTGTTTTAGGTATCCTTCCATTTCTGATTTGGTATGTTGTCGCTCCGTATCTTAGTATCGAAGTATCAGTATGTTGGGCGTTGATGAGCTTTACGATGGCGTTGAGTGCTGTTGGCGATTTTGTCAATGTATATAATGCCATCCGCCAAGTACCTAAACATGCGAAAATTTTTAATTATGGTTTTCACAGTTTCTGGATTGAGGAGGAGTAACATGGATTATTCAATGGAAGAATTAAAAGAAGCAAAACGTCAAATTGATTCTACCTTACATAAATTAGGAGAAGTAGTCAAAACCTTTGAACAAAAGGAAAATCCCAAACGCTATCAATCGCAAATTACTTTGGCCAAACGCCGCATCCAAGCTTTTACTATTGCGAATGAATTAATTGAAAGAGAAATGGCAGGTGAAACGATGCATGAGTAGAGTAGAAAAATGTACATTAACGAATATGTGTATGATTCAAAAAGGCAATCAAGTCTTGGTGCAAAATCGTTTGAATCCGAATTGGCCAGGCATCGTGTTTCCTGGTGGTCATGTTGAGGAAGCGGAAAGTTTGGTCGATTCAGTTATCCGCGAAATCAAAGAAGAAACTGGATTGACCTTGCATAGTGTCATGCTTTGTGGTGTGAAGCAATTCTATATGGCTGATAAACAAACTAGGTATTTGGTCTTTTTATATCGTAGTGATGATTTTTCTGGTGAGCTCCAATCTTCAAATGAAGGCGAGGTTTACTGGCTAGATCGTGATGAATTAGAAAAGCAAACATTAGCACATGGTTTTGATACAATGATTCCAATCTTTGAAAATCCAAATCTATCCGAAAATTTTCATCAAAAAATCGATGGCAAATGGCAGGTAGAGAATAAATAATATCGGGAGGAAATGTGATGGGAGATGTCATTAATTTAAATAATCAAGTAAAAAATGTAAATGATTCACAAGATTTAGTTAGCTTAACTGAGTCATTATTAACAGAATCTAAAGAAAAAATAAATGAAACAAATACAATTAGTATGCCATTAAGTGAATTGTCCGTTATGGGAGCGAGTATAGCATCGATGGTACCTACGTTTAGCACAATTACGCAGACAATGAGTTTGCCAACAGACGGAATATATCGATTAGCAAATGCTCAAGTTGGCGATTCACTAAAGTTAGCGAAAAATGGTAATTTCTGGGGTGCTTTGAAAACTGCTGAAGGGGGATCACGATTTGCTCAATTCCAAGCAGTAAGTGATTTATCAGTTACAAATACGCTCACAACAGCAACTTCAGTAAATCCAGCAATGATGATGATGGCTGTAGCACTATATTCTGTTGAGAAAGAAATCAAAACAATTTCTGAAACAAGTAAGCAAATTTTAAGTTTTTTAGAAACAGAAAAAGAGTCAGAAATAGAAGCAGATGTAGAACAATTACTTGATATTATTCAAAAATACAAGTCAAATTGGGATAATAAACATTTTATTGCTGGTAATCATAAAATGGTGTTGGATATTCAAAGAACTGCTCGAAAAAATGTAAATTTCTATAAAAAACAACTTGATGAGATGATAACTTCAAAAAATCTATTAGTTGCCCAATCGATGGTTCAATCGACTTTGAATAAACTTAAGAAAACATTCAGATATTATCGCTTGTCTCTTTATATTTTTTCTTTAGCTTCATTATTAGAAATTATGCTAAGTGGTAACTTTAAAGAAGATTATATTGAAGAGATAAAAAATAAAATTGAAAATCTTTCTGCTGAGTATCGTCAATTATTTGGAGATTGTTCGAAATATTTAGAAAATATGTCTAATACCTCTGTAGAAGCAAATGTAATGAAAGGTGTTGGCATTGCAAGCAAGTTCATGGGAAATCTGATTGGAAATATTCCTGTCGTGAAGGATGCACAAGTGGACGAATTTTTGCAAGATGCAGGTGAGAAATTAACGGATGGTGGTAAAGAGTTAGAAGGAAAAGCTGTAAAAGATTTTGCGTTGTTGAGTAATCCAAATACAACTCTTTATATTCAGAAGATGAATGATATGATTCAGATTTATAATCATACAGATGAAATTTGCTTTGATAATGAAAATATTTATCTTATTTCAAATTAATGATAGACTTTCACTAATATCAAAGACAGTCGGACAGTAAATAGTATAGAGGAGTGGCAAAATAATGAAAGATATACTTTATCCGTTTGAACATAAACTAATTCCTTCCGTGTTTTACCAAAAACAGGATGGCTTTATTAAAGCAGTTTTGAGTAATAAAGAATTATTGTATCAAATATTAAATGATATGTTTGTTGAAAATGAAATCGAAAATCCTTATACGCCAGAAGATGTTCCAATTTCTGTCATTAAATTACATGATACGCTATTTGTATTGAAGATTACCTATCCGGAACCTGAAGAAGTGCCATTATGTTATTGTTCTTACATCTTTTTTACTCCAGAATTTAATCATTTAGCTTATTTTTGTGTAGAAAAAGGTGAGGGTCACGCTTTTCTATGCCGTTGGACACAAGAAGAAAGTCATGAAAACTTTGGTGAAGTAGCTATGGATGAACAAGGACAGATTTTACAATGTCTCAATATTTATCTTGATATGCGTGAAAAAGAGTTAGCAGAGTAATAATTATAAGATAAAACATAAGGGGCTGACCCATTAGTCTCTAATAAAAGCTGAATTTTGCAACTAAAATCAGTTACATTTAATAAATTTCTGTTTGGTTGATTATTGTGTAACCGATTTAAACTTGATAAAATAAAGGAAAAAACGGAAATCAGGTAAACATAATGTATATTGAAGATATGACTGCAGAAGAGATTAATCGCATGCCTAAGCTAAAATATCGAGAACGGATGGATAATGAATTGGCCTATCAGTGGTTGTTTCGTTGCTTTGTGAATGAAAACGATTATCCCAAAACCTATCAGATATTACAAAACGCACTAGATCACGACAATGACACCTTGTATTATTCCAATCCCTATGAGGTAGCGCGTCGTTTGTACTGGTCGGATGAAAATCAGTATTGTCCTAAAGAAATATTTATATTCATGGAAAAAGCTTTTCGTGATCAGCTCTATTTGCTTTCAGATTCGTTAGCTGCGGATTTTCTCGGGGATTTATTCTATTTGCCGAGATTTCGACATATGAATGAGAAAAAAGCCATCAAGTACTACACCGTTGCGGCGAAAGAAGGACTATCAAATGCGATGGCGCGTTTAGGTATCCTATACTATCGACAACATCGCTTAAAAAAGGCTTATCCATTTTTGTTAAAGGCGAGTATGTTAGGTGATTCGGAAGCAAAATATCAATTAGCCGAACTCTATTGGTATGGCGAAGGAGTAGAACAAGATTTATTTTTGGCTAATAAACTTTATCAAGAAGTCCAAAAGCAAATAGAGGATAGTGAAGCAAAGGTGCGTGCGATGATTCGCCTTTCTCAGTATAAGCGGATGGTGGCAGAGGCTGAGGAAAGATTTTTGGATAATATTAGATTGTTGCACAAGGCTGAGCAAATATATTTCGAGTTAGGTCAACATACAGCCGGAATCGATGAAAGTCTGGAGGAGGAAATCAATCAGGAATTAGCCATTGTGAAACAAGCCATCAAGCAAAGAAGAGGGATTTCCGGTTCACGAGGGATTTATGTACATACTTCGCTACATGAATTAGAAGCCAGTCTGTGGCACGAAGGTGATATTGAAGATTTATTGCGACTATCTAAGAGTGAATACTTTCAACAAGCAGTGCCATTTCAATGCCCAAGCAATCAGTGGGAAGCATTAAATTTGATTCAAACCAAACTGCTTGACCAAAATATATTCGCAATTCGTGTGAGAGATAGCCAGTTCAAATATCAAAATGAAGACGATCAGCGCCAATTTCCTTTAGTTGAAGCACCGTTAGATTTTGATGAAAATAAAATCACTCATTATATGAAAAATCGCGAGTTTACAGCCATTGTTCTCAATACGATTGGTTTTGTGCATTTTGAACCCTTGATGAAAACGAAAAATAAAGAATACCGTCTGCATTATTATTTTGAAAATAAAGAGATTGCCCGAAGTTACACTGAAGAAATCTTTGAGAAAATGCTGGGTTATGCTTTTTATCGATTAGATGCTAAAAAGGTTTGGATAGATACTTTGAAGGATGATGAAACGAGACTTGAATTTTTACGTAAAAACGGCTTTAAATCAGAGCCTTCTGAAAAATTACCCTTTGTGGATGACCGAAAAGATGTACACTATTATCGTTTGCTTGAGCGTTTTTGGGACAGTTATTAAACTATAGTGAAATGAGGGATTCGATGCGTACCGACTTATTTATGAATCAAGAAGACCAATTAAATCAAGAAATATTAAACTACTTCGAGCGGATGAAATTCTCAGGCGTTGCGCATTATTTTTGTTGCTGGTCATATGGGTGGGCGAGAATCTTTCATCTAATGGATCGTTGGACAGGAATCACTACGACGACCGTATCCCCAATTATCCAAATGATATTGCGCTGTGATTTGCTCGTTTTTACCAAAGATGAAATTTTGATAAAGCGTGTGAAGTTATTTGGCAAAGAGAGCCTACCAGCGCATTCAGATAATAAACATTTGGTGCGATTGTCTCGAAAAGATATCCAATCGTTGCAAGTCAAACCGATAAAGAGTAGATTTATTGGTGAAGGCGGATATGAAATTAGGATTCAAGCGGACAAAAAATATTATTTTGAAATTCACAATCTTACTGACAATAGCTTTTCTGCTGTACAATTCAAACAAATGTTACGACAAGGATATTTTGAGTCAAAAGGTATGGAAATGAGTATTTTCACAGGAAATAGGTATAACAAACAGGCATAATTAATTTGTAGATGAGTGGTCGGCTCATGGTCAATCTGATATTAATCTTGAACATAAGGGTCAAGTGGTGGCAGACACCAGAATAAACCGACTAATAAGAACGACTCACACAGGTATTGGTGGGTCGTTTTTTTTATATACAGTAATCTTAAGTACAGATTACGAGATAAATTTAGACTCAAAATCATCAATTTTTTGAAAATATAAAGTTAGGTATCTTTTGCTTGGCTTTTGATTAAATTCTGTTATGTAAGCGTTAAAAAAACTATTTACATAATTGCTGTTATATGCTACTATAAATGCATAAGATATATGTTTTTGTTTTTCATATATTTTTACCTTTTATATGCAGTTTTCCATGTCTGCATATACTTTCTTAAATTTTAAATTCTTTTTGTTTGCTCCCCAGTAGCCCCTACTTGCTACTGGGGTTTTTTTATATTTTCGCAGTTTCAAGTTGTCTAACATACTATATATTTGCTCATATCATCAGGTATCTCTGTTTCTATTATTGGTTGGTATATATCTAATAATACATCTTCCAATATGTTTATCTTAATCTTCAGAAACCACTTCACTTAATCCATTCTAGGTACATCAAAGATTTAACTCCCATTATATTCAATTAACTTACCAAATTTATTGGCGTATATCATCATAAACCTACATCGCATTAATATCGATACAATGCATACTTGTATTAAAGTACAAAACAATCATAAATACTGTTGTGTAACCGTTACAAACTTGATAAAATAAATTAAAAGTAATAATTATGAATAAACTAAGTGAGGTGTAACTGCATGAAAATAACGACTGAAAGATTACTACTCAGACCATGGGAAGATAGTGATGCGGCAAATTTATATCAATATGCCAAAGACCCTCAAGTTGGTCCGCGAGCAGGGTGGCCACCACACACAAGCCAAGCCCAAAGTTTAGCAATCATTCAGACCGTGCTGCGTGATCCGTATTCTTTTGCTGTATGTCTAAAGGAAAGCGGAGAAATGATTGGCGCCATTGGATTTCATGACTCGCATTCGCCACACATTCATCCTGAAAATCATGAAAAAGAGTTAGGATATTGGTTAGGCGTACCGTTTTGGGGACAAGGACTCATGCCAGAAGCAATCGAGGCAATGTTGGCTTTTGGGTTTGAAGAACTCCTACTTAATGCGATTTGGTGTGGCTACTATGAAGGAAATGAACAATCCAAACGCGCACAAGAAAAATGTGGCTTTACCTACCACCATACACTCGAAAATGTCGATGTGCCTCTACTAAAGGAAGTCCGTACCGAGCATTTCACTCGATTAACCAAAGAAGAATGGCATGTGAAAAGAGGAAAATAAAATAGACCGACTCACAAAATTTGAAGCGATGTTAAATGAAATCATGATCACAGCTGCAAAAGAAAAACAACAAATAGATGCACTCAAATTAGCCGGTAAAGAAAAAAGCGCAACTTATCGACAACTGATGGCCAACCGTTTAATGTATACGCGAATGATAGGACTATATAAGCAATATGGATTGGTGGAATAATAATGGACTATATCATTTTCCCATCTGATTATTTTGATGGAAAGCAAGTTGAAGCAGAATACCTTAGCGAATATCAAGCTTGTCAGACAGAAATTCAAGCTTTCATTTTTAATTATGAAAAATTTTTTGAAGAAAACCGACTAATCTTGAATCAAGTTAATTTTACGCCTGGTAGTGCTATTTATCGTGGTTGGATGATGACACCAAAACAATACCAATCTTTTTATTCGCAATTAAGAGAGAAATATCAGATTGAATTATTAACCTCACCTGAGCAGTACGAACAATTTCATTTATTTCCAAACATTTATCCAGAATTGATAGAAGATACACCCAAAATGTTGACCTTTCCATTAGGGACTAAGGTGGATATAGAAAAAATTTGTTCTCAGATGTCGGCGTTTATGATTAAGGACTATGTAAAATCAGCAAAAGGAACTGAATTACCAAGCCGTATCTCTAGTGCGATTTCTCAGCAACAATTAGATGAATATCTTGAAATTTTTTATCGTTATCGCGGGGATTTACTAACAGGTGGAATCTGTATCAAAGAGTATGTTGAGTTAAAAACATTCAATGGCCGACATAATGAATATCGAGTTTTTTATGCAAATGGGAAAGTGATAAGTATTACAGAATCAGTAGCAAATGATGAGTTTACCACACAGCCACCTAGAGAATTAGTCGAAAAATACCAACATTTACCAAGTCCATTTTATACTGTGGACTATGCCGAGTTGGCTGATGGCTCGTGGATAGTCATTGAAGCTGGCGATGGTCAAGTATCAGGATTGAGCGACCATCAGGATAGAGTAGCGTTTATGTGGATGCTGAATGAAGCAATGAAAGGATGATTTGAATGAATGCAGAGATAATGAATAAAATAAATGAATATAGTGAAACCAATTATGCGGATTTGATTCAAGCAATCATCAAGCTAGAACGACCAGAATTAAGTAATGAAGAAATAAATGAGTTGTACCAGCAGTATATGAACAACGATGAGGTGAAGTTGCTGGGGGAAGAGTTCTATATAAATAATTTCTAATAATAAATAAAGAATAATGTAAGAATAAATGAAGTAGAGATTATTGAGAGGGTGAATGATTTGGGATATAAAGAATTAGAAGAATATATAATTGAACATTATAGATATGGTAGTGTAGTTAACTTGCTTGAATTAAATTATTTGATTGCGCGATATGGAGTTACTGATGAACAAAGAGAAGATTTTAAAAAATTACTTAAAGAATTATCAATTGATGTCAAATACTCAAAGAAACAATTAATCACCAAATTTAGATCACTGCTAGAACCACTTGGCGAACAAAAAGTGATAGAAAATGATTATTTTGATTCCTGGTGCAAAAAAGAAAATATTAGTAAAGATTTGAGAAATATAATAAAGGAGACATTGATTTCTGATTCGTATATTTTTGAAGATAATGTTTCTAGTGGAAAATTTTACCAAGATATAGATATCGACAATTTCGATGATTTAGACGTTCTATTTGAAGATGATAATTTTCAAAATGAGTTAGATGAATTAGAAGATGTTGTTTCTATTGAAAATAATATAGATTACATCAAACAATTTCAGAGTGATTTTTCTGATGCCGATATAAAAGAACGCTCACTAAATAATCTCATTAAGGCTAACTATGGTTTGATTTGGAAATTTGTCAGACACTATTCAAAATTGAGTACAGTATCATTTGATGAAGAAGACATGTACCAAGCAGGCGTAACTGGATTATTAAAAGCTGCTGAAAGATTTGATATTAGTAAAGGAAATACATTCTCAACATACGCAACTCACTGGATTAGGCAAGCAATTTCAAGAGGCATAGCTGATTATAGTACCTTAATAAGGATTCCGGTACATATGAGAGAAAAGTTAGTCAAGCTAATAAAAGTCGAAAATGAATTTTATCTAGAATACAATCGGAATCCTACCGAAAACGAATTATCTACTATTATGGAAATTCCTGTAAATGATATTTATGATTTAAAAGTATATAAGAATTTGTCAAATTTAATTAGTCTTGACCAGACGATAAATGATGAAGATGATTCAAAATTTGGATATTTTATTGAAGATAAGACTACATTAATGCCAGATCAAGAAGTAGAATGCGATGATTTGAAACTCCAAATTAGAAAAATATTAGAGGAGTATTTAACATTTAGACAAAAAGAGATAATAATTTTACGTTTTGGATTAGATGACTCGAAACAACATACATTAGAGAAAATAGGTTCAGAATTTGGTGTAACGCGAGAAAGAATTAGGCAAATAGAAAATAAAGCAATAAAGAGATTAAGCAATTGTAAAAAAGTGAAAGAAAGGTTAGATGATTATTTTTATGAAAATAACTGATATAATAAATGAACGAATAGAGCAAATTATAAATAAAGTAGAGAGACCGATAATTATTTTGAAAGGAATAAGTACTGACTATTTTGACGAGAATAATAGATATTTTTCTTTATCGTTCAACTATCTTGATAAATTTGATATAAATTTACATAGAAATACTGTGATCCAAGATGTTTTTTCTAATTTAGATTTTACTAATAGGTTTAAATGGATGACAATGGAAGAATTTCAGATATTTAAAGAATATCTGAATATTAATTCAAGACCGCTTGTAATTTTAGAAAATAATTTGTTTTATAAGCAATTTCCATATGAAAATACCCTTTCCGATGTGACAGATATTTATAAACATCTATACAATAATGATGAATTATTAAATGACGATCAGAATGTATTGCTTGCGAAAGTATCAAATTTTTATGGAAAAATTGATTATTCAATATATAGTAATAACTTTTATATGACATTTCCAGAGAACTTTGAAAACGTAATTCAAAATAATACATTTGTATATAAATTGTTTAACTATGAGCTTCAGACCCCTGAAATAGTTGAGAATATCGAAAATAAAGACGTTATTCAAATTGAGCTTTCTGATGATGAGATTCCATTTCTAGATTTGGAAACAGAACTGATTAACAACAATAGTGTCATGTCATATCCTATATATTTTAAAATTTCAAGTGATTTTACAAAATTACCTCACAACTACTTAGAAAGAATTTCTATTCTAAAGGTTTTATATAATATTGAATTTAAGTTTATCTACTCATCAATTAAGAAACAGTATATTAGAAATGAAAAAAAATACTTGGATATCTTAAATAGATATTACGGATATTCGGATTATAGAGAACTTACATTTTATAAAAATATAGAAAGCAAATCTAAGGAAACTGTTGGAATTTCTCAAGCACAGATTATTGATGACATAGTATCTCAAACACAAAATGCATTATCAAACAATAGTTTTAGAGATATTTATATTACTGCCTCTACAGGGTCAGGAAAATCAGTAATGTTTCAAATACCTACATTGTATTTTTTTGAAAATTGTACTGAAGATGTACCTTTAACATTAGTAATTTCACCATTAATTGGATTAATGAACGATCAAGTAATGAATATGAAACAAAAAGGAATAAGTATTGCTGAAACAATCAACGGAAATACATCTCCATATGAAAAAGAGAATATATTAAAAAAAATTATAAATGGTGAAGTTCATATGTTATATTTATCACCAGAAACATTATTGTCAAAAAGTGATATAAAATTATTGATTGGTGACAGGAGAATTGGCACACTCATTGTCGATGAAGCCCATATTGTAACTACTTGGGGAAAATCGTTCAGAGCAGATTATTGGTACTTAGGATTATATTTATCAAAGATCAGAAAAGAACAAAAATTTCCAATTGTTACTTTTACTGCCACAGCTATATATGGTGGTAGCGAGGATATGTATGTTGATACAAGAAATAGTTTGAATCTAATAAATCCTATTTCGTATTTTGGAGTTGTTCGTAGAAACGATATTTTAATGAAAGTAAGAAGTAGTGATAAGGAATTTAATGATGCTGGTAAAGACTATAGAAAAACAAAAGATTTTTTAGCTTTAAAGCATTTAAATAGTGCCTTCAAAAAAAATCAGAAAAGTTTAGTTTATTTTCCTACTATTTCCTTGTTGAATAAATTTTACCAATTTGTATTAAAAAATTCTCCGGAAATTAGTAGCAAAGTAGGAAAGTATTATGGTAGTTTGAGTAAAGAAGATAAAAATGCTGTTTTAGAAAGATTTAAAACAGGAGATTTGCAGTTTGTATTAGCGACTAAAGCTTTTGGAATGGGAATAGATATTCCGGATATTACTAATGTTTATCATTACGCTCCTACCGGAAATGTTGTGGACTATATTCAAGAAATTGGAAGAGTAGCTAGAGATAAAAACAAAGTAGAGTTTGGATTTGGAATAATTGATTTTTTGAAAAGTGATATTTCGGATGTAAAGAAATTGTATGGATTGTCTTCAATTAAAAAAAATGAATTGGTAGAAGTGATACGAAAAATTGTTCATACTTATAATGATAAACAACATAATAGGCGACTACTAGTAAGTCCAGAAGATTTTAAATATATATTTTCTAATACTGTACTAGATGAAGAATCCCTAGATAATAAGGTTAAAACTGCTTTATTAATGATTGAGAAAGATTTTGCATCACCAAAAAAATTAGGATATTCTCCTTTATCTGCACGACCAAGGACATATTTTGGAAATGATTTACTTTTAGTAGATAAATCAACTGAAACTTTTTTTCTAAAGTCAAGATTAAGAGAATTCTTTCATAAAAAATATAATATTAATAGTCAATTATATTCATCGGTTTATGAAGTAGAACTAAGCGGAATCTGGGAAAAATACTATAAACATCTTTCGTATCCTGAATTTAAATATTTAATTTTTTCTCATGATCATAAAAAGAAACTTGAAGATAATAATATTTTTGATCAATTTATTCTAACTACCGGGATTGAGGTTAAAACTAATTGTAAATTAACAATTGAAGACATCTTGTCGAAATATAGACTTGTATTAGGGTGTTTCAATAATTTTATAAATGATAATTTATTGACTGAAAGCCAATTTAATATTATACAACTATCAAAATACTTCCAGAAAGAACTTAAGATTATGGATCCGCAAACAGCTACGTCTTTGTCGGATGTTATATTAAATTCCGCATTTGAATTTTCAAAAGTAACAAATTGTAAATTTATTACAGAACGTTCTAATAGTAGTATTTATAATCAAAGGTATCAAGTACATCAAGATGCAACAATTTACAATGAATTTATTATGAAGAACTTAAATGATATATTAACAACTAAATCAAATACTTTTATTGACGATAATACAATTTTGACATTCTTTTTAAGAAATAATTCTTCTAAAATTGACACTTACTTAACCGTACTAGGTATAGGAAATGTATTAGAATTGTTAAATTACCAACTTATTGGTGGAAATAATCCATTAATTGATATAAAAATATATAGAATTTTTCATTTAGAATCTGCTATTAAACCTGGGTCAAATTATAAAAATCTAATATTAGAAGATGTTCAACATAAGCATTATACAAGCGTAGAAATGTTGAAATATTTGTTTACTAAGCAATTTACTGGAAGTTCAAAAGATAAAATAATAAATTATACTAATTGGTTTTGGGATACGATTGAGGATTACTTTATGGGAGTTTTACCTGAAGAAGTTGAAAGAATCCTTCAGAAAAATATTAAGTAACTAATTCGGAGGCCCTATGCTTACTTTAAAACAGTTGATAGATTTAAATAATGCTTATATTGATTTTTGCGAATATGAATATGGACAGGCAGAACCTCTAGTTGAATTTACACAACCAGTTCATACTTTATCTCAAGAAGTTCTCCCACAAATGATTAATATTGCCTATACGGATGACGTGGAAGATAGTTTAGGACGTTATCGATATGAAGTTACGGCGAAGGTAGATATTCAAAATGATGAGGAGCTCTATCAACTTTCGAATGAGAAATTGACTGTTATCTGCGTGAAAGAGACTTCGGTGGATGAGGTCATTTATAATTTGCGTTCGTGCTCTTTTGATGATTGGATTACCTGTACAAATTGGATAGATTATGATGAAGTCACGCAGCTTACGGATGGAGTAATCAGCGAAGAAAATTTGTTTGCATTACATCCAGAAATGAAAAGGATAGCAATTGTGCGTTTGGCATCTTTCATCTAATTCTTTTCCTTAGTATAATGATATTAGTTATGAATGAAATGTAGGTGTTAGTCTTGGATGATAAATCTTTAGAGGTGATGCATAAAGGGTTATATCATGCTTTTGTGCAAGAAAGTGAAATAGCTGGTAATTTAGCTTTTCATCCTAAATTTGTATCAAATAATCAGCGAAAATTCCATAAAGTTTTAACGGAAATCGAATATGAATTGCAAAACTGCGATGCTTTCTTCATAAGTGTGGCCTTTATTACGATGAGTGGGATTACGCCTTTGTTGCAGGTCTTTAAAGAGTTAGAGCAAAGAGGTGTTCCTGGGCGTGTTTTAACTACTGATTATTTAACCTTTAGCGAACCTAGAGCTTTGAAAAAGTTAGCTGAGTTAAAGAATATTGAAGTTAGAATGTATCGGACCCAAAATCAGTCATCTGGTTTCCATACAAAGGGCTATATTTTCGAAAAAGATAACTTATACCGTATGATTATTGGTAGTTCCAACTTGACCATGAATGCTTTAACGAAGAACAAAGAGTGGAATACAAAGTTGATTTCTACTAAAGATGGTGCGGTTTATAAGGATTTAGTCGATGAGTTTGAAGCACTTTGGAGTGATAATTCGCAGCAATATGATGAACATTTAGCAAAAATCTATGAAGAAAATTATCAACGCCAAAAAGCAATTCAAAAACAAAAAATTCAGCAAGAGTTCGAAGCAATTTGGCAGGATTCTCATACTGTACAATATGAGCAAGTAGCGGATAGTTATGATACACAATATGAAATTGTTCAAGAACAACGTGATGTGACTCGACAAATGGCTGTTCCTGAAATGGAAATGTATAAATTACAGCCAAATTCGATGCAAAGTGGATTCATAGATGAGTTAAAAGCGCTGATTGCAAATGGTGCTAAGCGTGCATTACTTATATCAGCGACTGGTACTGGGAAAACCTATGCCTCGGCTTTTGCGTTAAGAAATATCAAATACAAACGCGCACTATTTTTAGTTCACCGTGAGCAAATCGCGAAACAAGCCATTGCAAGTTATAAAAAAGTTTTCGGACCAACACGGACTTTTGGCTTGCTGTCGGGTAATCATAAAGCCGATACAAGTGTGGATTACCTTTTTTCAACAATGCAAATGATGGCGAAAGAAGAGATTCGGCAACAATTTCCGAAAGATTACTTTGATGTAGTGGTGATTGATGAAGCCCATCGCGTAGGAGCAGGTTCTTATCAACGAATTTTAGATTATTTTGAACCTGAATTACTTTTAGGGATGACCGCAACACCAGAACGTACCGATAATTTTGATGTGTTTAAAGCATTTGATCATAATATTGCTTATGAAATTCGTTTAAAGCAAGCATTGGAAGAAGAGTTACTTTGTCCATTCCATTACTTTGGGATTAGCGATATCCAGGTCAATAATCAATTACTAGATGAAACAAAAGATTTTACGCGTCTTTCTTCTAGTGAACGGATCAATCATATTATTGAGAAAATCGAGTATTTTGGTTATTCGGGTGACAGGGTGAAGGGGTTAATTTTCTGTCGTTCAAAAGAGGAGTGCCAATTATTAAGTGCGGCTTTTAATCAACGAGGATATCGAACGGATTATTTGACTGGTTCAGATTCTCAAGAAAAGCGTGAAAAAATGATTTCTTATTTGGTAGATGATCAGCAAATTGATTATCTAGATTATATTTTTACTGTCGATATTTTTAATGAAGGTGTGGATATTCCGGAAGTTAATCAAGTGGTTCTACTTAGACCGACACAATCACCAATCGTTTTTGTTCAGCAATTAGGGCGTGGTTTGCGTAAGGATAAGGATAAAGAATATCTAGTTGTGCTTGATTTTATTGGAAACTATAAGAATAACTACATGATACCGATTGCTTTATCTGGAGACCGTAGTTACAATAAAGATAATATTCGCAAGTTCATTTCAGAATCTGACCGTACGATTCCAGGTGCGTCAACGATTCACTTTGATGAAGTTTCACGTAAAAAAATCTTTGAATCGATTGACGGAGCAAATTTCGACTCCATTCAATTGATCAAAGATGCTTATAAGGGATTACGACAAAAATTAGGTCGTATTCCAGAACTGATGGAATTTGAAAAATATGGTGAGCTTGATGTCATGCGTATTTTAGGAAATCCTAAATTGGGTTCATACTATCGCTTTTTAAATAATTATGAATCAGAGTATCATTTCGAGCTTTCAGAATCGAATGAACAAATGTTGAAGTTTATTTCACGCAAATTCGCGAGTGGAAAACGTGCGCATGAGTTACTCGCCTTACAATTATTAATGCAAAATCAAGAACAAGATATTTATCCAATTTGGGACTCTGAAATGGCTAGTCGTTACGGAATCGCTATTGATTTGAAAGCAAAAGTAAATGTGGCTAATATCTTAACGGGCAGATTTATTACTGGTGGCGAAAAAGTAACATTTAAGTATTGTATCTTTATGGATGATTCTTCAGGAGAATGGTTGATTTCTGATTTATTTAAGCAAGCATTAACGGATGAAGAATTCGTCCATCAACTTAAATCGGTGATCGAATTTGGGTTACATCGTTATGAACAAAATTATCAGGATAGATATCAAGATACGAATTTTGTTTTATATCAAAAATATACTTACGAAGATGTGTGTCGATTATTAAACTGGCAAGAAAATTCAGTCGCTCAAAATATTGGTGGTTATAAATTTGATAAAGATACGAACACTTTCCCGGTATTCATCAACTATCACAAATCCGAGGATATTGATGCGACGATAAATTATGAAGATCGTTTTATTAATGAAAATCAGCTGATTGCAATTTCAAAATCAGGTCGAAATCTTAGTTCAAATGATGTGCAGAATTTTATCAATGCGGAAGAAAGAGGAATTAAAGTAGATTTATTTGTTCGTAAAAATAAAGATGATAGGACTTCAAAGGAATTTTATTATCTTGGCCGAATGAAGCCCACTGGTTTTGCGGAAGAGTTTCAAATGAAAGATACAAACAAAACCGCAGTTGAAATTGGTTGGCAGCTTGAAACTCAGGTGCGAGAAGATATTTATGACTATATTGTTGAAAGGTAGAGTGAGATGAAAGAGATAGAAGTTGTAGCAGCTATTATTCAAGAAGATGGCAAGATTTTCGCGACTCAGCGTGGTTATGGTGATTTAAAAGGTGGTTGGGAATTTCCTGGCGGTAAACTAGAGAAAGGCGAATCACCTGAGCATGCCCTTGCTCGTGAAATTCAAGAAGAGCTCAATACAACAATTGAAGTTGGCGAATTGATTGAAACGGTTGAATATGATTATCCTTCCTTTCACTTAAAAATGTATTGTTACTTGTGTCAACGTGTTACTGGGCAGCTGGATTTGTTAGAGCATAGTGCAGCGAAATGGTTGACTAAAGCGACACTTGATTCAGTAGACTGGCTGCCCGCGGATATAGCGGTGGTCAATAAATTAAAAGAGATATTATAAAGCGAGGTATGCATGAAATTAAGTAAGTCTTTTCATCATCAATTTACTCAAATAATCAATAATATGGGCATTCATAGGATACCTGGTCCCATGTTTTATCAAGCGAAGTATGGGTTGCGTTTTGAAATGGGCGTTGGTGCCCCGACTGATGAAAGGTTTAGGATTATATCAACTCATTTTGAAGAAGCTATCCATCGTGCGCTATGCATTTATCAAGCAACCGAGCCATATGATATTTTACGTATAAATGTATGGTTGGATTCTGAACATGAATCTGAAATACCTAACTACTTCACTAGTCTTGGCTTGCCTGAATGCGATGAATCATACATTGAAACGCACTATTCAGATGGTTATGAATATCAGATAAAGGCGTGTTATTGGGATTTACGAAAGCTTACCTTTAATCAGAATAAATTATTTCATGATATTGTATATACAGATTTCAAGGAACCACATTTTTTGGCGAGTAATGTTTTCTTCATAAATACGAAAGCTGAAATACTTTATCACTTATATGATGATCGCGGCTTGGATGTAGTAGCTATAGATAAAATGACCTTGCAGCCGATTTATCAAAACTATCATACATGGTTGTTAGATTATGATAGAGAAGCAATGAAAAAAGTATTTGAATAAAATTTACATCGAGTCTCAGTTTTGGGGCTCGATTTTTCTTGACACTGGTGTTACACTTGTGTTAATTTTGTGTGGGGTGATGAACTTATGGCAACGGATAAAAAAAGAGTAATGATTAGTTTTGATGATAAGAGTTTAGAAAAGTTAGAATATCTTGTTGAGGATGCGCGAGATAGACGTGGGATGCGTTTGACGAAATCACAAATTATTGAACTCTTATTACAAACAGTTGACCATTTTGACGATATCATGGGGGCGATTTATTCGAAAAAATAGATCGCAGCTTTTTTTAGCATATGGTGTAACACTAGTGAAAGAGGTGGGAGTATGATATACATCAGAGAAGCACAGTTTTTAGATGAAATTGCGATGAATAAGTATAATTTAATGGTAGGCGCTCATTTGCGAGGAGAAGAAGTAAAGTTTTATCAGTCTTTTGCAGAAATTGATATGTTAACTGCAGATGATTATGTTTTTGATTATGTCCAGCAGTCGTATCAATTATTTGAATGGATGGGATTAAAAGTACCGCTTTTAGATTATCCAGACGCCTTGCAATTCTTATATGGCAGAAAAATCAAAACGTGTAAAATTGGTGAAATTGTTAATGATCCTAACACTTGGCCAGTATTTATCAAACCAAAAGATGGTTCTAAAGTCTTTACTGGACGTGTGGTATCCTCGATTAGCGATTTGATTGGCATTGGTTTACCGATGGATTATCCGGTGTGGGCGAGTGAACCTGTTGAATTCATTAGAGAGTGGCGCTGTTTTATTTTACATGGGGCAGTACTTGATGTTCGTCCTTATGTAGGAGATTATCATGTGCAGTATGATGCTTCGGTAATCGATCAAGCCATTAAACTTTGGCAAGATGCGCCATGTGCTTATAGTTTGGATATTGGGGTTACGAAAGATGGTCGGACGCTTGTTGTTGAAATCAATGATGGTTTTGCGCTTGGGCATTATGGTTTGACTCCGCTGAGAGCCTTGAAGTTTCAAAAGGCAAGGTGGCATGAGATTACTGCTGCTTATTTTAGTAAACATGAGGTATTTTATTTTCCAGAAGAGAATCTAAAATATTAGTCAATTAGATTTGAGGTGAACAACATGAAAATATCAGAGTTTTGGCAAGGGTTTAAAAAGGAATATGCACTTTATACAGATAGTTATGCGGCTTATGCATTTGGGGAAGATGCGGATGAATTAGCACAGTTAGTATTATCAGGTAAAAAGACTGCAACTTCCTCACTATATTTAGCTTATGAGTTTGAAAATGAGCCACTACCCCAAATTGGTGAGTACAATATGATTTTAGATAGCCAGGAGCAGCCCGTTTGTATTACTCAGACCAAGAAAGTATATCTATGTCCATATAATGAAATTACTGCTGAGTTTGCGAAAAAAGAAGGCGAAGGAGATTTGTCGCTTCACTATTGGCAAGTGGTGCACGAAGCATTTTTCCACTCTGTATGTCATGAAATGGGAGCGGAATTTTCACCTGAGATGCTTGTTGTGTGCGAAGAATTTGTATGTCTATATCCGAAAAGCTTTCCACGCTAATTTCACATGGGCTAAATGTGTGTTATAATTTGTTTAGAAAATTGAAGGAAGTGGTTAGGATGAATGAGCAGACTACTTTGGAAAGCCGTCAGAAAACCAAAAATGGTGTGAAACGATTGATTTTCGTAGTGCTTTCCATTTTGCTCGAAGTGACACTGATTATTTTATTATTTACCTCGTTAAACGATTATGCTGAGTGGTTGAATTTATTAACAAGAGGTTTAGCAGCAATTTTAGTGCTCTATATTTATAGCGAAGACAAGACGGCTACGATGAAGATGCCGTGGATTATTTTAATTATGCTATTTCCAATTGTTGGTGTAACGATTTATCTACTAGTTGGTTTTAATAAGGGCACTCGAAAAATGCGTGCTCGTTATCAAGCGATTGATGACACCATTTTGCCTTTATTACCTGATTCAACGGAATTGATTGAACGTTTACGCCAAGAATATCCTGCAGCCGCGAGCATTTCACATTATTTGCAGACTTATGCGAAATATCCACTTTATCAAAATACAGATGTGACGTATTATAACGAAGCGGTCAAAGGTTTAGAAGCACAACTTGAAGCGTTAAAGCAAGCCAAACATTTTATTTTTATGGAATATCATGCGATTGAAGATAAGGAATCCTGGCATCGAATTGAGGAAATCTTAGTTGAAAAAGTCAATGAAGGGCTCGAAGTTCGCGTATTCTATGATGATATGGGTTCGATTGGCTTTATCAATACGGATTTTGTACAAAAAATGGAAGGGCTAGGAATTGCTTGTCGGGTGTTTAATCCGTTTATGCCTGGGCTAAATGTCTTCTTAAATAATCGTGATCATCGCAAAATTACGGTCATTGATGGCGAAGTTGGCTTTACTGGTGGCTATAATTTGGCCAATGAGTATTTCAATGTAACGCACCCTTATGGCATGTGGAAGGATACGGGAATTCGGCTGGAAGGTCCTGCTGTGCGTTCCTTAACGATTGCCTTTTTGGAAATGTGGAATGCCGTCAAAGAAACGGATAATCATGATGAGAACTTTATGCGCTTTTTACCTGTTGATAGCTATGAAGCAAGTGAGACTGGCTTTGTCCAACCTTATGCCTTTATTCCGATGTCTAGTGAACGTGTCGGAGAAGAAGTGTATATCAGTATGGCCAATAAGGCGGAAAAATATTGTTACTTTATGACGCCTTATTTGATATTAACGGATGAAATGGTGCATGCGATTGCTCTTGCTGCAAAACGGGGCGTAGATGTGCGAATTATTACTCCAGGAATTCCAGATAAAAAGATGGTTTATGGGGTGACGCGTTCCTTCTATCCTGATTTGGTTAAGCATGGGGTTCGTATTTATGAATGGACGCCAGGTTTCTGTCATGCGAAAATGAGTGTGGTTGATGATGTGATGGCAACTTGTGGTACGATTAATTTGGATTATCGCAGTTTGTATCATCATTTTGAAAATGGCTGCTTTATGGTTGACACGCAGTCAGTGCTTGATATTAAAGCAGATTTTGATGCTACTTTTGAAGAATGTCGTGAAGTTACACAAGAGTATCAAAAGGGAAGTAAAGCTCATTTGTCATTGAAAGAATTATTCTTACGTTTATTTGCCCAATTGTTATAAAGATCAGGGAGTATCTTGTGAAAATTGCTTACAAGATGCTCTTTTTTTGTTATAATGTACGAAATGAAAAAAGGGGTGGTGCAGATGTTGAAAAAATGTAGTGAGCAAGACCGGAAACGATTGACCGATTATCTTTATCAAAATCCCGTGTTGAATTTATTTATTATCGGTGACTTGTATAATTACGGTTTTGATTCGGACATTCAAGACTTATATATCGATGAAGATAATCAAGGTATTCATGGTTTGGTCTTACGTTATCGCCATAACATTTTGGTGCAAAGTTATGAAGGCAGAACTTATCCTGAATTTGTCGCAGAGTTAGTTGAACGTCACCAGATTAGACATATTAATGGGGAAGCGAGTTTGGTGGCTAAATATGACTTTACTGCAAGAGAGAATGTATTATGTTACTTCTCGCAATGCAAAGAATTAAAGAATGCACCTAAAATGACAGCTGTTGAATCGTTTGGTCCTGAAGATGCAAAAGAAATTTCAGAGGTTTTTAAAAGTGTTTTTAAAAACTTTTCGGCGAAACCTGATGAAATCCAAGAAAGTCTGGCGAAAAAACTAGATCGTGTCTATGGTGTCAGAGTAGATGGAAAAATTGTATCGATTGCTAGAAGTACCGCTGAATGTCCTGGTTTAGCAATGTTAGTCGGTGTTGCTACGTTAGAGTCTTTTAGAAGTCTTGGGTATGCACGCCAAACTGTAGCCAAACTAACCGCAGATTTACTCGCTGAAGGAAAGGAACCTTGTCTCTTTTATGAAAATCCAGTTGCAGCGAGAATATATGAGAGTCTAGGCTATGAACGCGTCGGACAATGGCGAGTAGTGAGATTGTAGGTAAGCGTATGTCTATCGTTTTTGCAAATGAAGAGGATATTCCTAAAATTTATGATTATTTAAAGAAGATAAATTGATGTATATGTTGGTGAAAAAGTATGAAATGTTTAATATGTGAGAGAATCAGAGAAATTACTGAAAATAAGAATCCGTATTTTGTTAAAGAAATGACAACAGGATATGTAGTGATTGGGGATCATCAATATTTTGAAGGTTATACACTATTTTTGTGTAAGCGACACGTCAACGAATTACATGAATTGCCCCACGAATATAAATTGAAATTTTTAGATGAAATGAGTTTGATTTCCCAGGCGGTCTCACAAGCGTTTCAAGCTGATAAAATGAATATTGAGTTATTAGGTAATGGTGAAAGTCATGTTCATTGGCATCTCTTTCCACGTAAAAATGCCGATTTAGGTAAATATGGTCATAATGGGAAAGGTCCTGTTTGGTGGTTACCTTTTGAGAAAATGTATGCTGAAAATGTAAGACCGAATAACGAAAAATTACAAGAATTGAAAGTAAAATTGCTTGATGAGATTAATAAAATTAGTTGAATGAATAGCGCTTGAATTGTATATGGTTCAGGCGTTTTTATTATGCTATAATGAAGTTTGAAGAATGTTGAAAGGGAAAATTTTGGCTATGAATAATAAAATCTTAATCATCGGTTGTCCGGGTTCTGGGAAGAGTACATTTGCGCGCAAGTTAAGAGATCAACGTCGACTTCCACTCTATTACTTAGACCAAATTTGGCATAAACCAGATCAGACTAATATTTCGAAAGAGGAATTTATTCAGAGCCAAAAAGAAATGATAAAACAAGAAGAATGGATCATTGATGGAAATTATCTCACCACTTTAGAATTAAGATTGGCAGCTTGCGATACGGTATTCTTTTTAGATTTACCGAATGACGTTTGCTTCGAAAGTGTTAGAAATCGAATCGGTCAAGCGCGCGAGGATATGCCTTGGGTGGAAGAGACGTTTGATGAGGAGTTCCAACAATGGATATTGGATTTCCCAACTAAACAACGACCTGTGATAATTGAATTGTTGAAGAAATATGAAAAAGGGAAGCAAATCATCGTCTTTCATACTCGAAAAGATGTTGAGGAGTATTTTGCTCATCAATAAACCTCTTAGAAAGTGATAAATAACAGATAAACTTTTTTAATATATAGTTTATTTTGATTATTTGATTTTAACAAGAAAGCTTTATATTAATTTTGTTTTAGAAACGGGTGAGTTAAATGAAAAAAATTGGAGTTGTATTATATCCTAATTACTCTTTGCAGGAAATTACATGCATAACGTCTACACTATCAATCTGGTTTAATGAAGAAATTGATTATATTGCTAGTGAGAATATTTGCTATTTTACAGAAGAGGGATTACCCACATATCCAACTAAGCTTATTCAAAAAGTAAATATTACAGATTATGATTGTATTATCATTCCGGGGTCAATTAATCCATTAGCAGGTTTATATGATGATGAATTAATTCATTTTTTACATCAAGGTATTTCAAGCAATGTTGTTTTTGCAGCAATATCATCAGCACCTCTTTTATTAGGAAAAGCAGGATTATTAAAAGGGAAAAAGTATACTGGAGGATTATTCGTTCAGCAATTGGATTATTTTGACTTTATGGAAATTGATAATTTTACTCATAAATCAATTGAGATAGACGATGGATTAATCACCGGGATAGGGATGTATTTTGTTGATTTTGCTAAGGCAGTTTTGAAATATTTAGATTATCCAATTGATGAAACCTTTTTAAATCCAAGCCTGAAATACACTGAGAAAGATTTGCTTTTTTATTATTCGGAGGAGGATTATTTAGATTTTGTCAATGAAGTTAAAACTTTTGAGAAATAGAATGAACCTATTTGAAATTTGCTTTGTATTCGGTTACATATAGAAGATAAGACAACAGATATGGTATAATTGAGAAAATTTTTTTGGGAGGGACCTTATGCAAGCTTTATTAGTTATTGATATGGAGCAGGGATTTATGAACGCGGATAGATCTGAGCGAAATAATCCTGATGCAGAGAAAAATATTTTGAAATTAATGGATTATTTCCGTGAAACGAAACAACCAATCATTCATATACAACACTTGGGTACTGATCCTCACTCAGCCTTTTTCACTGAAGAAGGGTATCAGTTCATGGAAGGTTTTGAGCCACATCCTGGAGAGAAAGTTTTTCAAAAACACGTTAATAGTGCATTTATTGGAACGAATTTAGAAGAATATTTACATGAAGAAGGGATTTGTCGCCTAGTTATTACTGGTCTGACTTTGCCTCATTGTGTGTCTACAACGACTAGGATGGCTGGAAATCTTGGCTTTGAAACGACATTAATTAGTGATGCTACCGCTACATTTGCGTTAAGAGACATTATGGGTAATTGGATAGATGCAGAGGAGTTGCATCAATCTCACTTGGCAGCGCTTAACGAAGAATTCGCAAAAGTAATGAGTTGTGAGGAGTTTTTAAAGAATGGGTAGAAGTGATAAAAGAAAAAATCAGCGTATTAGTATTATTCAAGAGTTCTATAACAAGTCAAAATTGGGAAAGAAGTTTATATTCATAAGTATTTATGCGGTAATAATCATCATTTTATTTTCTGCTTTACGATTTTTTGCTATACCAATGATAACAGATACTTTGGTAAAATCATCGCCTTTTTATAAACAAAGTCTAGAAATTAAGAAAAATAATAATATTAATGATGCTTTTTCAGGAATATCAGGAACCGATATTGATCGCCTTCCACAAGTTGGAATAATAAAATGGTTTAATAACAAGGAAGCTAAAAACATTCAAGTTTATGTGCCAAAAATCATAAATTACTCACCGTTATTTGATGATGAAAAAAATACTAAAGAGTTAAAAAGAGCGATTAAAAATTCGGTAATTCCTCCAAATGTTTCAAAGTCAACAAATGATTTCGAAGTTTATTATAATAATTCCAAGGTTATTGATGTTGAAGATGGAAAAGTAGTATTTGCTTTTGATGAAATTTCCGAAAATGATATGAATCAAATAAAACAGATCATCAAAGAAATGTTATTTAAAAAGAAAAATTTAATATTAAATGACTGGGTAAGGGAAGATGGAATTGAGAAGTTTACTTTTAAAAACAATAAAGTAGATGCAGAGTTTTATGTTGGAAAGCTTATTTTTAAGAAAAAATATAATATACATGTAGATTTATCCAAAAAAGATAATCAATGGGTAATAAATAATTCTAAAGTTAAGGAGATAAAATGATGCGAAATAATATTTTTAAGGGTGTCATGTTAGGTGCTGTTTTCTTACTTTTGTATGGTGCATATTCTACATATAGAGATTTCCAAATTAAATCTCAAATTTACAAAGAACTTGAAATGAATGGTTTATTTATTAATATCATGAATTCAGGAGGGACTGTTAAACTGGACAATCGTTTAAGTGGAAATAGATTAAAATCAATCGAAATAAAAATCCCATCAATTGCGTCAAAAAATGATGATTCCAAAAATCCTAAAAAAGTGAAAGAAGTAAATAAAATAATTGATAGAGAAAAACTAGACGAGGGAATGAAAAATTGGCTTCAAGATTCATTCAATGAGAAAGTCGCTAAAAAATACACGAAAAAGATTACTGTATGGTATAGAGATGAAGTGATTATTGACGAGGTATACAATAAGTAGTTTACTATTTCTTCATTTTTCATAGTTTTTATTTTCTCTGTAATGTGTTATGATGGGAAAAGAACGAAAAAATAAGGATGATTTATCATGAATGATTATACAGACATCAAACGAAATCATTTCCGTTTTCCTGCTTTTTCAGATGAAGATGGGGTAAAACTTCAAGATGGTACTTTTCGAAAACCTTTCTCATTTGAAGAAGATTGGATCTTAACGGATGAAGATATTGATCGCAAAGCAAATAGACAAAATAAAGTAAATACTTCTCGTCGTGGGAATAAGACAATTGCGCATAAAGCTGGTCATAGTGTGAAGCAGATGGAAGAGTTGAAAAAACATCGCGAAAACTTACCTACTTATTCACGACATCCAAAAGTGGAAGTGACACCAACTGGTAAGAAAAACTTATTCGGTAGCAGTCATTTGCATGCGACTTATAAGGTGCGCAATGAAAAGGAAACTCCTGCCATTCATGCGAAACCGCCTAAGACAGATGCGTTTAAAAAATCAGTTTTCGAACCAACTTATGTACCTGCTTCATTAATCCCTGATAAAAAGGAAGAGGTAGACCAATCTGAGTTGTTGAACTCGATGCAAAAGAGCAAAGACAGCTATATGCTTTTTGACACTGAACCAGCACCATATCAAGTAAAACAAGAGGAAAATGAACCAACTGTCAAGAAGTTCAAAGTTCCAAGTGCTACAAAAGATCGTAATAATTTACCGAAAGCAACACAAGAAATGATTGCAAAGAAAAAATCCGTCTTGGGTTCATTAGATACGATGATTGAAGATGGTGCGAAAGAAAAACGCAATACCAAATATTTTGAATAATTAGGATAGATTAACTAGCTATATAATATATGTTAGTTAGTCTATTTTTTATATTTTAAAAAGGATTATTCAATAACTATTATCAAATAATCCTTAGCATATATTTATTATTCGTCTAACTCAGTAAAATCCGCCTCAATAAAGTCATCATTTATTTCTTCTGCGTGTTTAATTTTTTTTGCAAATTCTGGGTTTAGTTCAGGTTCGATTTTGGTGTCGTTGTTAAGATTATCTACTAATGCTTGAATCAGCTTCTTACCCATTGGCTTAAATGTAATATATGTTATTCCACCTGAAATTACGCCGCCAACAACAGGTAACGCTTTTGTGATAGTTTTTTCTACAGTTTTCTTTGTGATTTTTTGTCCGATATTTGTAGCTACTTTCTTAAAGACTGGATACCAGACAGTTTTCGTTAATGGTTTGGTTGCTACTCTTTTGGCAATGATTTGACTACTTTTTCTAGAAACGCTAGAAATTAAGCTCGCAGCACCTCCAGCACCGAACATGATACCAAGATAAACAATCAGGCGAAATTTTGTTTGTTCAGAGATTTCATCGCTTTCACCTGAAAAAAGATCATCTTCCCCAAATAAATAAGCAATCTGTTGTGCCATGTTAATTGCAAATCCAAAATACTGAACAATATCAGCACCACCAGCGGCAACCATCATTACAGGATTACCGGGTAGCCCTGTGATAAATGATGTAGCAGCAGTTTTATTCGTACAGCTTTCTACTATTTTTTCAGCTAATTTAGTTAAATAGTTTATGGAATAGACTGCTTGTGGTCCGTTTGCAATTATTTCATCTAAATATGGTGAGTCTGAAAATTGTTTTCTTAAAAAATCCTCTCTATTCACTCTTACTACTGGAAACTTTGCAACTGCACCAACTGTTTGTAATGCTTTATCGTAAAGTTGTTCTTGTGATAAATCCATATTTTTTTAAACTCCTATGTTCTTTATATTTTGATTATACTGTATAGAGTAATGGCTTACAATCATTTTTGAGTATTAATAAACATATCTATTAATGGTTAATAATTCATTCAGCCAGACTTTTTTCTTAAATTTTCGAAATCTTTTGCGTTTTCACTATAAATTTTCTGACAAATTGATATAATGGATGAAAGACTACTTGGCTAGTAGAAAAGAAAAGAGGAAAACAAATGAGAAGGTTTGAAAAATCACATAAATTAGATCATGTAAGCTACGATGTCCGTGGTCCAGTCTTAGAAGAAGCTGAACGCATGCAAGAAAATGGCATTTCCATCTTAAAGCTAAATACAGGAAATCCTGCGCCGTTTGGATTTGAAGCGCCAAATGAGATTATCCGTGACTTGATTATGAATGTCCGCCAATCAGAAGGGTATTCAGATTCAAAGGGGATTTTTTCAGCGAGAAAGGCAATCGAGCAATATTATCAATTATTGAAGTTTCCGAATTTATCGATTAATGATATTTATACGGGTAATGGGGTCAGCGAATTGATTACCATGTCGATGCAAGCTTTGTGTAATGATGGCGATGAAGTGCTAGTGCCGATGCCGGATTATCCTTTATGGACGGCTTCTGTCTCATTGGCAGGTGGCAAGCCTGTTCATTATATTTGTGATGAAGAAAGTGAATGGTATCCAGATATTGCGGATATTCGTTCTAAGATTACTGCCAAAACGAAAGCAATTGTTTTAATTAATCCGAATAATCCAACAGGGGCCGTTTATCCAAAAGAGATTTTAGAGCAAATTGTTGATATCGCGCGTGAATTTGAATTGATGATTTTCTCTGATGAAATTTATGATCGTTTGGTGATGGATGATTACAAACATATCCCAATTGCGACTTTGGCACCGGATTGCTTTGTAGTAACGTTTGGCGGTTTATCGAAATCTCATCGTGTGGCAGGTTTCCGTGTCGGTTGGATGGTGCTAACTGGGAAGAAATCAATTGCGAAAGATTATATTGAAGGCTTAAATATGCTGTCTTCCATGCGTTTGTGTTCAAATGTTTTGTCCCAACAAGTCATTCAAACCGCGCTTGGTGGCATTCAAAGTGTGGATGAACTACTTTTACCAGGTGGCCGCATTTATGAACAACGTGAATTTGTCTATAAAGCCGTGAATGATATTCCGGGACTTTCGGCAGTTAAACCTAAAGCTGCTTTTTATATGTTTCCAAAAATTGATGTGAAGAAGTTCGATATTACCAATGATGAGCAATTTGTATTAGACTTTCTTCATGAACATCATGTCTTAATGGTGCATGGTGGTGGTTTCAACTGGATGCAGCCGGATCATTTCCGAATTGTGTATTTACCTAATTTGGATGATTTGAAATTAACGATGGATAAGATGCGCAAGTTTTTAGCTACTTATCGTCAAAAATAACCATTCTTCAGCTCGGTCTCCTTTCCGGGCTGATTTATTTTTAAACAAACGAGGTGAACGCATGGCAGATTACTTAGAGACTTATCTGACGTGGTATCCGAATAGTAAAATAGAACATTACCCCCAAGATTTTCATACGACTTTATCTAGTGATGCTCGTAGTCAGTATTATCAAGCACTCGATTTAAACCAGCAGCAACAATTGGAGTTACACCGCAAATATGAATTGCGCTCCAAATTTACGACTTTTGATTATTTAAAAGATACCCAATGGCAGTTTGATGAATACCGGGTGGATTACAATTATCCAAAGAGTGAGCCGGGGTTGCGCTGTAAATGTGGTAAGAAGTTGAAATATCAGTTTGTGTTAATTTCTAAAAATCGTCAAAAGAAAATGTACTTAGGTATGCAGCATTTTTCTGATCATTTAGGTGTTTCGCCAAAAGTAGCTAATGAGATTAAAAAGGGCTTGTCGCAAGTGGATTTTGGCATTGATGAAATTTTGTGGTTGCATCATCAAAAGTATTGTTTTCCGAATGAACTATGGCGCCGATATTGTTTTGCGCATTATCGGAATAGTTTGATGAAGCACTCAGTCAAGTTGAATCGACAATTACTCAAAAGATTGGCGAGTTTTAGAAAAGTGGATTTGCCGATTTATACGGTAGATTTTCAGCAGGTTTTACGTGAAATCGCTTTGGTTAATAAGCAGCTACGTGTGGAAGGCAACCAGTTAAAACAAATTTATCGGCGAGAGCATTTTGAATCTTTTGCCCAAGATTTAGCACAAGATATCTTAAAGTTTGACTTTAATTACGATAGCAAAAGGATTTTTTCAGCGCAAGGGAAGAAATATCTAAAGAATCAGTCATTCACGCGTGAACAGCTGATGAGTGAATTGATAGAACGATTGCGACAATTGGATGGCCTTGAAGATATTTCTCAAAAACGTGCCATTTTTCAAACGCAAACATTGCATTTACCTTTAGCGATGTTTGAGGAAAATTGTTTAGCATATGTATTGGAAAAATATTTGCAATATGGTTTTCGTTTGAATTTCTTTATCAGTTTACCGCGGAGTCTCAGAATAGCCATGCAGAAAACATTGAAATCCCAAAAAGTCATTCCCACTGTGCAAAGCTATGCGCAAGAGTTGCAAGTACATTTAAATCAAATTCCAAAAGGTTATCAAAAAATGGTATTGGAAAGTTTGTTACGTGATTTAACTGCAAAGAACTAGTTTTTTTGTAAAAAGTCCAAAAATTTTCAAATGAAAGGTTCTATCCCTTGCACTTCATGGATAACGGGTGTAGGATAAAAAGCAGAGGTGTTGTATATGTCAGAAATTACATTTAATCAATTAGAAAACTTGGAAAATGCATATTTAAAAAATGATAAGTTAAATGTGCTTCAAAATGCTTTATTCAGCAATGATTTAACTAAAATTGCTTCCAATCAACAAGCGAAAGCAGCGCAACCATTTATTTTTTCCATTGATTTGAAAACGCATGGAATTACCAACCAATTTCAATCTGGACGTTGCTGGATTTTCTCAGCGATGAATGTCTTGCGTGAAGCTTTGATTAAAGAGTTGAAGATTGAAGGCGATTTTGAACTTTCTCAAAATTTCATTGCATTTTATGATAAATTAGAAAAAGCAAATTGGTTTATGGAATGTGTCAAAAAAGAATTAGCCACTGATTTAGATGCGGAAAAAATGCGTTTCTTATTAGAAGGAGCAGTCAGCGATGGTGGTCAATGGAATATGTTAGTTTCATTGGTTGAAAAATACGGTGTTTGTCCAAAAGATGCTTATCCTGAGAGTTTCCAAGCTGGGCATACACGTAAATTAAACAGCTTGATGAATCGTCGTTTACGCAAATTTGCACTTGAAGCTAAAGCCGCATTTGATGCAGGAAATAAGGAAGCGATCGATAAACTTCAACAAGAAACCCTTAAAGAAGTCTATCAATTATTAGCGACAAACTTTGGTCTACCTCCAAAAGAATTTGTTTTTGAATATTATGATGAAGATCATAAAGCGCATGCCAAAGAACTAACACCACATGAACTATACAAGTTAACCAACTTAAACTTAAGTGACTATGTGAATGTGATTAATGGTCCTACAGCAGACAAACCTTTCTATCAAACATTCACTGTAGAACATTTAGGGAATGTCGTCGATGGTCAACCTGTTCAATTATTAAACTTACCATTAGATGAGTTTAAAGAAGCAACAATCAAACAAATGCAAGCAGGTGAATTGGTATGGTTTGGTTGTGATTGTTCTCAAGATGCTGATCGTGAAGGTGGTATGTGGAACGATGAATACTTCCAATATGAAAAAGCTTTTGACTTAGACTTGGCTTTAACGAAAGAAGAAATGTTAAACGTGAAGGAAAGCGCCATGAACCATGCGATGGTCTTAACTGGGGTAAATTTAGTCGATGGTGAACCTAATCGTTGGAAAATCGAAAATTCTTGGGGCGATAAAGTAGGACACAAGGGTTACTATGTTGCAAGTGATACTTGGTTTGATAAATATGTGTATGTTGTGGCTATCAACAAGAAATATTTATCAGAAAAAGCCCTAAAAGCTTTAGAAGGTCAACCAACATTATTAAAACCTTGGGATCCATTTGGTACTTTGGCCAACTAAGATTGCCATCAATTTTAATTTAAGACATGCACAGCAGTTTGCTTATTTGCGGACTGCTGTGTTCGTTTTAAGTAAATTTTGCTGTGTTCGTTTTAAGTAAATTTTATTGACTTTTTATTTTAAGCACGATAAAATAAAAAACAGATGAAGCAGATGTGGTGGAATTGGCAGACACGCACGCTTGAGGGGCGTGTGAGCACAGCTCGTGTGGGTTCGAGTCCCATCGTCTGCATAAAATTAAAACACAAGGTTTGAAAGTTGTTTTTCATTTCTTGTGTTTTTTCTGTTGCTTTTATTATTTTTTATTTTGCATTTCTTGGTCTTTTTGAATCGTAGCATCGATGCCTTTGATGATGCTGGTCATAAAGTTGTTTTCTTCCATTGCCAATAAACCAGCAACGGTAGTCCCACCAGGGGAGCAAACTTTATCAATTAATCCCCATGGGTTTTCTTCAGATTCTAAAATCATTTTGGCACTACCTAAAACCGCTTGGGCAGTAATCTCAGTGCTTAATTGTTTTGGTAAGCCATGTTTGACGGCTGCTCTGGCCAAAGTATCGATGAAAAGATAAGCATAAGCAGGTGAGCTTCCGGCAATGGCGGTAAAGTTTGAAAAGTCTTTTTCCGCCACGAACCACGCTTTTCCAACGACATTAAACATCTCTAAAACGAGGTCTAATTGTTCTTTCGTGGCATGCGTATTTCCGCAAATTGCAGCACAGCCTAATCCGACCATCGCATTGACATTTGGCATAATCCGGATTACGGGTAGTTGTTGATTTTCTCCTAAGGCGTGTTCTAATTGCGCAAGGGTAGTTCCTGCGGCGATGGATAAAACGACGCTATGATTTGCAACCAATTGTTTTTGATACTTTTCGATCAAGGGTAATAAGACATTTGGTTTCACTGCAAATAGGACATAATCAGCTAAGTCAATTACTTCTGCTTCATTTTGCGCTATATGTATTTGATATTCGTTTACCATATTGGTTAATTTTTCTGGGTGGTGATCATAGGCGATAATTTGATTTCCTGCAATAAAACCATGGGCAACAATACCTTTAATGATTGCCCTGGCCATATTACCAACGCCGATAAAACCAATTTTCATAACGTTTCACTCCAATTTTTATTCGTTTATATGTGTTTTTATGTTACACCAAAAATGGTAAGAAAGCTATACAAAAAGTGGTATATGTAAGTGTAAAATATATTGCGGTAGATACTAGAAAAAATAAAAGAAAACCATTACTCTTATGTTAGGTATTGCTGTACATAACGAAAAGAGGATGGTTTTCATGGATACTATTGTACACGAATTAGCTGAAATTTTAAAGAGTGAAACGGACATTATTGCAAAAGAAAAAGCAGTAGTTAACTTTTTTATCCAACTAGTGTCGTTTATATTTGCGCTAGCACTTCAACAGGTTGATGATAGCTTAGTAGAAACTCAAAAAGCTAAAGGTTATCACATTGAAAAAAGAGCACACGTACAGTAATCACTACTTTTGGTGCAATTGAATACTGTCGTCGTCGATATGTTAATGAAGTTGGGGAGGTTGCTTATCCACTAGATAAATTAATAGGATGGGATAAGTACACTCGTTACAGTACACTATTAGTCCGTAACTTAGGCGAATTAGCTACGAAATTAACCTATCGTTCAGCAGCTAAAGCCGTGGAACTATTATCTCCAATTACCATTAGTCATCAGAAAATCAATCAATTGGTTAAACAAGCAGGTCGGCACCTAAAAGAGCAACAAACCTCTGATGAAAGATATGATGAACTTACTACACAGAAACGTACACCAAAAACATTGTATATAGAAGGAGATGGCTTTCAAATGTCAACAGTAGGAAATAAACGATTAGAAATTCATCGTTTTCAAATATGTGAAGGAGTTTGTTCTGCCGGAAAGAATCGCAAGGAACGCATTTGTGCACGAGATTTTATTTCTACTGATCGACAACTAGTGGTTAAGGAAGTCATTGAATACATAGAGAATACTTATAATTTGAAAAATACACTGGTTATAAGTAATGGTGATGGCGGTGTAGGATATACCAAAGATGTTTTTGACGAAATTAGTTGTAATCCTGCAAGACATGAGTATTTTTTAGATACATTTCACGTGAATAAAAAAATAAAAGAGAGATTGATATTTGCCAAAGAGCTTCAAGAGCCCCTGATGCATGCGATATCGAAAGAATATGACCGAAAAAGAGTAGAAGTACTTTTAAATACAGCAGAAAGTTTATTGATTGACGAATTAGATACAGAAAAAAATCATGATTATTTACAAAAATTACGTGGTTATATTGACCGAAATTGGGAGTATATAAAGCCATTTGAGCAACGTGGCTTAGGAAATGTTCAAAAGATAACTGGCACATGTGAAAGTAATCATAGACTATACACCTATCGTATAAAAGGACAAGGAAAATATTGGACTAAAGAGGGCGCAGAATCAATGATACGATTTATATCTAGCTTGAAAAACAATGATTTAGATATGTGGCTGAACACAGAATATCATGTTTCAGCATCCTTTCCCGAATACGAGAAACAATGGCGCGTAGCTATACGAGTAGCAACAGCGTAAAAATGGAATAAAGCAACGCCTCACATTGGTGTGCATCAAGCAAGAATAGTTGGTAGTGAAAAATCATCAACTGGTATGAGTAAAATAGCACGTTCATTTGCAAGTCGAATAATTTAGAAACGAGCAATAGTACAAAAATGTATTTAAAATTTTTTAAAGGTGTAACTAAGGCATTTTACTGTAAGATGCCTTAGTTTTGACACTTACCAAATGGGCTATTGTACAGCTGAAAGGTCAATGTCAAAGGGGCGATGTTAAAGTAAAAAGATAAAATATAACAAGAGAAAAATACCTAAAATAGGATTTATGGAGAAAATCGCAAAAATATTGACACATACACGCTTGATGATGTTATTGACAAGCTGCAAGAGGTGATACAAAGCCTGCATTGGTCTATGTTGAAAACTATTGTTCATAGAAATTGGATTTTGATGTCGAATGAGTATGAACCGGTATTTTCGACCTCCGCAGAAGAGATAAACCTGACCGGAGAAGGAATCCAGATTGAATTGACTTTTGCCAAGGTAGGCGAGAGAATCAATCCCTTGATGCATGTCTATTTTCCCGCAAACCAAGTAGACTTGACCTAAATCACTGAGCCGGATTGTCATAGAACAGTACCTTATCAAAGATTGTTTCTAATATTTCTTGGTTGATAGAGTGAAAGAATGTGACTTCCACTTTTCCGAGACTAATTTTCATCAGAATATCATTTCTGCCTTTCTTCTCAAAGCGGCGAGATTGGGGAACGGTCAATGGGACGATGGGGTGTGACATAAAAAATCCTCCAGCTTTGTTTTTTATAACAGTATACTGGAGGAGGGAGTGATTGGATAGATACCTTGTTATTGGGAGGTTACAATCAATGGTGGTACACAGCAACTGTGTAAATTTTTGTTAATATTTTGAAAAAAGTTACACTTTGGCAACGCTTTCTATTTTGTTATAATGAGTATGTAAGGAGGTGGTTGAGATGAAAAGTAGAGATTATCGTATTTTAGAATGGCTACTGAATAAGGAAGCTAGCACTTATTCCGAATTGAGCCGAGCTTTTAATGTAAGTGAACGATCCATTCGTCTTTCACTTGATGAAATACAATACTTTTTATCCAGTCATACCAATCTTTCTTTGGTTAAACGTTCTGTTCCCATGATTTCGATAGAGGGAGATCCAAATTCATTTGATAAGAGCTTACTCTTTAAGGATGAGTGGGGAAGTTACCGAGATGGTCCCTCTCGATTAAGTAGTCTCTTCTTGTTACTGGTTTTAGAACCTGAACGGCTAACGAATGCATTTTTTGAGGATTATTTACAAGTTAGTAAGAGTACGATTCATGGGGATATGCGAAAGCTAAGAGAGACCTTGCAGTCTAAAAATATCTGGATTGATTTCGATCAAAAACATGGACTACGTATTCGAGGTGATGAGTACCGTATTCGTTCTTGTTTTGTGGAACAAATCCGTAATTCTGAATTTGAAAAAGATTTTTTTCAATCATTTGAACAGTATTACCCCCTTACATTAGATATTGTTCGCAGGATTGAAAAACAATACCGTTGTCGTTTTCTATTAACAGCATTTCAAACGATTTTCCATTTTATCTGTGTGAGTTTGTATCGGATGGATAAAGGCTATATGATTGAACAACAGTTAGAGATTCAACAAGAATCGTGTTTGGAGGAAAAATTAGCTTTAGAGAAAGTGTTTGATTGCTCTATCTCTCTATCTGAATGGAGGATTATGTTGGATTTTATGTTACACCAGCCTACGATTCAAGATAGTTTTTTAGAGGAGGGGTATAAAGTTGAAACGCAAGCAATGGTGACGGATTTATTAGAAGAACTATCCCATGATTATCAAATTGATTTGCTTTCTTCGGATTCATTAAAACAAAATCTTTCTCTTCATTTACAAACGATGTTAGGAAAGTCTGGTTTACAGGATTTAGAAGCGGTATCTTTTGATATCTTACGTGCTATCAAATCTGATTACTCAGATGATTTTAAACGCATTGGGCGTTCTATGAAGAAGTTACCATTATTTCAACAATACGGTTTATGTGACGATACGGGAATTAGTCTTATTACGATACATATTATTACAGGTTTAAATCACCTGAAAAAGCAAGTAGAAAGACAATTAGATATCTTAGTATTATGCCATATCGGAATTGGTAGTTCCTTCTTTTTAAAGAGTAATCTACAAAAACAATTCGAATTTATGGTTACGATTGGAACATTGGAAGATTCCAATCAACTTGATAAATATGATATGGTTTTAACCACTGCACAAATTCCATTTGAAAATACAGATTGTCTACAAGTTTCACCTTATCTGACTGGTCAAGATATAGCTCGTATTCAAGAAGCAGTAGATCGATTGATAGTGGAAACATTATATAAAAATTACCAACATTCGTTGAAAGGAGGTATCATCATGTTAGAAGATTTACTAACCGAATCTTTTGTTGTTACAAATGGGCACGCTGATAATTGGGAAGAGGCAGTCTCTAAGGCAGGTGATTTGTTAATTAAAAACAAAACTGTAGAATCTCTCTATGTAGAAAATATGATTCAGGCTGTTCATGATTTTGGACCCTATATCGTCATAGCTCCGGGAATTGCATTAGCTCATGCAAGCTCAAAAGAAGGAGTTCATCAGATTTCTATGAGTTTATTGACATTAGCAGAACCTGTGCCGTTTGGTAGCAAATTAAATGATCCTGTTCATGCGGTATTTACACTCGCGACGACAGATCATGATAGCCATTTGACAGCCCTATCTGAGTTGGTTCGATTGTTGGGGCAAGAAGATTTTTTACAAGTCTTAAAAGAGAATAACAAGGAAACTATTTTACAGATTATTCATAAAGGAGACAACTAAAATGAAACACAAAGAATATTTCACAACTATCCAAGATCAAATGACAACTCTTATGGAGAAAAATGATAGTAGTATTGCAGCCGCAGCTAAAGCTTTTGCCCAGTCTGTAAAAGATGGTGGTGTCGTTCATGTGTTTGGCACAGGACACTCACAAATGTTTGCGATGGAGATTTTCTATCGTGCCGGTGGATTGGTGCCCGTTAATGCTTTACTAATTCCACACTACGCTCTCTTTCCTAAAGCAAAATTGAGTACCTTACAGGAGCGAGTAGAAGGTTTTAGCAATCAGTATTTGGGATTAGAAAATGCTTCTGAGAAAGATTCGTTAATTATTGTATCTATTTCAGGTCGAAATCCTTCTGCAGTGGATATGGCATTAAAAGCAAAAGAGATGGGTATAACGGTTGTAGCAGTAACGTCACTTGCATTTTCAGAAGGTGTTACGAGCCGTCATTCTTCAGGAAAATTATTGAAAGATTTGGCAGATGTTATTATTGATATTCCATGTATTAAGGGAGATGCAGTGCTGGAGATGGAAGGGATGCCTGAGCGTTTCTGTGGAACATCTACTGTATTGGGCATGTTTGTAATGCAAAGTATGATGGCAGATACAGTTGAATTGCTCGTTCAAGCAGGAGTGAAACCTCCAGTATATGTTAGCTCGAATCTTGATGAGGGTGACGCGATTAACGATCGTTTAATCAAACAATATAGTCATCAAATCAGTTGCTTATAATGAGTACAGCGTATAAAGGAGAAAGATGATGAAAATTATAACAGTATGTGGTATGGGTGTCGGAACTAGTTTGATGTTAAAAATGACAGTAGAGTCCGTAATGAATACATTAGGGCGTCAAGCTTCTGTTGAGCATTGGGACATGGGAACAGTTAAAGGAAAAGAATGTGATTTGATTGTGACATCAGAAGAATTCCGTAGCAATTTTGCTGATCAAGACAATGTAGTCTTTGTTCATAATATTATGGACGCAAACGAAGTACAAACAAAATTATCTGCTTATTTTGACGAAAAAGGGGTGTAGATATGCTCGCTTTCATTATCGAATTATTTAAGGTACCAGCTGTTATCTTGGGTCTGGTTGCCATGATTGGTCTGATATTACAGAAAAAATCATTTGGTGATGTGTTTTCTGGAACTGTAAAAACAGCTATTGGGATGTTGATTGTTAGTGCTGGTGCAGGTATGATTGTAAATGAGATTATACCGTTCTCAGTTGTCTTTACACAGGTTTTCAATCTTCAAGGATTTGCTACGGGTTCTGAGGCAGTATCAGGTGCTTTACAGTCAGCTGTACCAGCTATTTCAGCGACTTCTGCTGCAATTATGGGATTGGGTTTCCTAGTTAATATTGTATTAGCGCGTTTTACACCATTAAAATATATATTTTTAACTGGTCATATGCTATGGATATTGTCAGTTGTTGTTGCAAGTGGTTTGGTATTTGCAGGTTATTCTGAGATTGAAACGATTATTTGGGGTTCAGCTATTCAAGGACTTGTTTCGATTATTTTACCAGCTATCGCTCAAACATCTGTGGAGAAAGTAACCAAAAATTCTAATTTTGCTTTAGGTCACTTAACCAATATTGGCACAGTTGCTGCAGGTTATGTAGGTGGTTTGGTTGGAAATAAGGAAAAAGATGCTGAAAGTTTGAAGTTACCTGCTTATCTCAACTTCTTTAAAGACACTGCAATTTCGGTATCAATTGTTATGGGACTATTCTATTTAGGACTTTTCCTAATTGCTGGTCCTACGAAAGTTGCAGAATTGACAGCAGGACAAAATTATATTATTTTTGCCATCTTAAAAGCACTTGGGTTTACAGCTGGTATTTTGATTCTTTTGCAAGGGATTCGACTTTTCTTGGGAGAGTTGGTGCCAAGTTTCAAAGGAATTTCTGACAAAATTGTTCCAGGAGCGATTCCAGCACTGGATGTCCCTGTTCTCTTTGGTTTTGCACCAAATTCATTGATGATTGGATTTTTAACGGGTATCATTGGTATGTTAATTGGTATGGTTGTTTCTAGCCTCGTATTTGGAGTTGTACCATTGATTTCTATTATTGGTTCATTCTTCACAGGTGGAACGGCTGGTATTTTTGGAAATAGCAGAGGTGGAGTGCGTGGAGCATCTGTCGCTGGAGCAGTGTATGGCTTTATTCTTATCTTCTTCTCAGGTATGTTTACTCACTTTGTTAATCTTAGTCAATATGGAATAAAAGGAATAGGCCATGACTGTACAGATGCAGTCGCAGTCAGTTTCTTGTTGCAAAATCCAATTTTAGGAACGGGGTTGTTAGTAGTCTTTTACATAGTGCTTTGCTTGTTCAAAAAACGTAAAGCAACAGCCTAGTGATCTTACTAAAGATCAATGTCAAAGGGTCGATGTTAAAGTAAAAAGATAAAATATAACAAGAGAAAAATACCTAAAATAGGATTTATGGAGAAAATCGCAAAAATATTGACACATACTGGTATATACCAGCATTGACATTTTAGCTAAAAAGTCGTATGTTGTAAGTATAATTTAATTAAAGGGAAGTGCGACAAGTGAAAGAATACATTCATGCTCAAAAATTTTTCTTTACAACAGGTGTAAAAGAAGGCGGTTACTTAGAAATTAAGGATGGTAAGTTTGGCACTTACTCAGAAGAAAAACCTGAAAATGCGACAATTATTGATTATGCTGATAAGTGGATAGCACCAGGTTTGGTAGATACGCATATTCACGGGTATAAGAATCATGATGTGATGGATAATGATTCAGAAGGTATTAAAGTCATGTCTTCTGCATTATTAGAATGTGGGGTTACTTCATTCCTACCAACGACTTTAACTTCTAGCCGTGAACGATTGTTAGACGTTTCTAAGACAATTCGTGCGGTGAAAGATGAAGTCGATGGTGCAAAGATTCAAGGGATTTACTTCGAAGGACCATTTTTTACAGAAGAACATAAGGGTGCACAAAATCCAAGTTATTTTTCAGATCCATCACTTGAAGTGTTTCATGAATGGCAAGAAGCAAGTGGTCATTTAATTAAGAAAATTGCTTTAGCGCCTGAACGTGAAGGTGTCGAAGAATTTGTTGAAACAATTACGAATGAAGGGGTCGTGGTTGCTTTAGGTCATAGTAATGCGACCTTAAAAGAAGCAACAAAAGCCGTTGACGCTGGAGCTAGTGTCTTTGTTCATGCATTTAACGGAATGCGTGGGTTAAATCATCGTGAACCTGGAATGGTCGGTGCGATGTTAACTGTGAAAGAAATCTTTGCGGAGTTGATTGCTGATGGGCATCATGTGCATCCTAAAGCAGTGGAATTATTAGTACAAACAATCGGCTATGATAAAGTAGCTTTAATTACTGACTGTATGATGGCTGGTGGAATGCCTGATGGGGATTATATCCTTGGTGAATTCCCGGTTGTGGTGGCTAATGGAACGGCACGCATGAAAGAAGGCAATCTTGCCGGTAGTATCTTGAAATTATATGAAGGTATGCGCAATGTGGTGAAATGGGGTGTGGCTACTCCATATCAAGCCGTGATGATGGCAAGTTATATTCCTGCGGTAAGTTGTAATATTGCTGATCAATGTGGTTCAATTCAAAAAGGTCGTGCAGCTGACTTTATCGTATTAGATAAGGAAATGAATTTAGTGGCTACTTATTTAGATGGTCAAAAACGTTTTGAAAAATAAGACGTCTTGTTTAGGTGGGGGATTTTCCTCCGCCTTTTTTTATTGACATTGTGAATTGAAAAAATCTTAATTATCGTCTATGATGAACAAAAAGAGTTCGGGGGATAGTTATGAAGATTGGTTTACGAACGATTAAAACGGTGATTGCGAGTGTCTTAGCAATTCTGATAGCTACACAACTTCATTTATTATATGCAACAGCTGCAGGAATTATTGCGATATTAAGTGTGGGAAATACGAAGAAAACATCGCTGAAATCTGGCTTAGGACGCGTACTTTCTTTAGGTTTAGCTATTGTATTATCTTTTATCTGTTTTATGATATTAGGGTTTCATCCATGGGCGTTTGGTGTCTTTTTACTCGTATTTATTCCTTTGTCTGTACGTTTTAATCTAGCGGATGCGATTGTGGTGAATTCGGTCCTTATTACGCATTTTCTAGTAGAGAAGAGCTTTTCGTGGCAAATGATTTTAAATGAAACGTTGTTAATGACGATTGGTGTGGGCTTGGCGTTATTATTGAATTTATATATGCCGGATAATGAAAAACAATTAAAAGAAGATATCAAAGCAATTGAAGAAGATTTTCGGACAATCATTTTTGCGATGGCTGCCCATTTAAATCTTGAAAAAATGGCTCCTTTAGATGATGCTTGCTTAGATTTGCGGGCAAAATTACGGGCAGCACTCAATCAGGCACATATTCATCAAAAAAACCAATGGATTAGTGAAGAAGATTATTATTCGGATTATTTTTCAATGCGTTTGGCCCAACTTAGAATTTTACGGGATATGGTCAATTTATTAATCGAAATCGATATTGATGGTTTATTTGTGGATGAGTTACGTAAAGTATTAATTTCGACAGCTGAAAATTTTGCTGAAGAAAATGACGGCAAGTTAATTTTATGGCAAATTGAAGCCGTCTATCAAAATTATCGTCAAAAACCATTGCCACAAACGCGCGAAGAATTTGAAAACCGTGCCTTGTTATTTCAATTTTTACAGTCATTTCGTAGTTTTATAGAAATTAAAGCCATCTTTTACCAAAAAGAACAAAAAATATAAAACTTTAGTAAAGATGAGTGTAATTATTCGCAATTTGATTAAAATAGATTACAATAGGAAATGAGGACGTGATGATATGAGCGATGTTTATTTAATGATATTATTAGATGTAATCAAGGAAAAATATTATTCTGAGAAAGTCTTTTATCAAACGCAACTGGGAATTGATGAAGAGGCTTGGAACGATTTCAAACAAGGAAAACGTTCATTAAGCGCAGAAAATACGCAAAAGTTAAAGAACTTGTTTACCGATTATGAATGGATGTTATTCCAAAAAGTGTTGCGTCAAACGGTGGTCTATCCTGAAAAACGTGGAATCGCCGTAAAAGAATATCGTAAAATGAAATATTTAATTGCTAGTAAATGGATGAATCACCAATTAGCAAAAGTTGAAATCGTTGAAGAAAGCAACCAAAATCAAGAAACTCAGGCTTTACTAATTGCGGTTCGTTTAGATTATCAAGAATGGGGCTATGATGATATTTTAACCTTCAGAGTTCCTGCACGTTTACAAAAGCAATTGGCAAGTGATCAAATAAAATTATTGGACTGGTTTGATGAGCAAATCGAAGAAAATTAATGGGGGTCAGATGAAGAAGAAAAAGCTAAAAAAGAGAAAACAAAATATGGTGCCTGTCATTTTGTTGGCCTGTATTATCATTTTTTTAACCTTTACGTTTGCCTTATCTCAATTAACGACACCGACGCCAGAAACGCAAGCACAACCCGAAGATCCTGAGGTGGCTAGACAGGCATTCATTGACCGTCTAGCCCCGCATGCTAAAGAATTACAAAAACAATATGGTGTCTTGCCAAGTATTACTTTAGGACAGGCTATTTTAGAATCAAACTGGGGTAAAAGTGAACTTGCGAGTAAGTATCATAATTTATTCGGGATTAAAGCTTTTGGTGATCAAAACAAGGTGACTTTATCTACCAAAGAGTACTTCAATGAGCAGTGGGTTACGATTCAAGGAGATTTTAAAGTATATGAATCCGATGAAGCTTCAATGGATGACCATGCGCTACTTTTTGTCAATGGCGTCGATTGGGACAAGAATAAATACCAGCCCGTGTTACAAGCACAAGACTATAAAACAGCAGCCTATGCCTTACAACAGGCAGGTTATGCGACTGACCCAACTTATGCGGAAAAAATTATTCAGGTTATCGAGGCCCACAATTTGCAACAATATGACCAATAATGTTAAAGTCTTTCTGAATTTATCAGGGAGGCTTTTTTTGGAAACACGAACATTTATGAGATTGGTTGATTAGAATTTTATCATTTTTAAAGAAATTCATGCAAATTGATTGAATATTTCATGAAAATAGTTCATAATGAGGTACAAGTTTTTCATAATTTAACGCTTATATAAAGTTGTAATAAGGACAACAGTTTCTACCCAATGCCGTAAATATTGGACTATAAGCAAATAAACGTTTGTTGATAAAACAGCGCTTTTTTGCTTTTAGGTAAAAGGGTGCTGTTTTATTTTTTATTTCTCAATGCGTTGAATGGAGGATGAAAAGATAAAGGAGTTTGAACATGCAAGCATTAGTTGATCGTATTCAAAAAGATGGCAATATTTTAAATGGAGATGTCTTGAAAGTGGATGCTTTTATCACACACCAAGTTGATCCTGTTTTAATGGAAGAGATTGCCGAAAGTTTTTATCAAGCGTTTAAAGAAGCGGGGATTACCAAGGTAGTTACGATTGAAGCTTCAGGGATTGTACCAGCGGTGTATACTGCCCAAAAATTTGGTGTTCCAATGATTTATGCACGCAAGTCAAAAAGTTTAACAATGAATGAAGAATTGCTAACGACAGAAGTTTATTCATTTACTAAACAAGTGACTAGTACGGTTTCGATTTCTCGTAAATTCTTATCAAAAGAAGATAAAGTATTAATTATTGATGATTTTCTTGCAAATGGTCAAGCGGCAAAAGGACTGATTGAATTATGTCGCCAAGCCGATGCGAGTGTTGAAGGAATTGGAATATTAATCGAAAAATCTTTCCAACCTGGACGCAAATTATTAGAAGAGACAGGGGTTAAAGTCGTTTCCCTTGCTCGTATTTCTTCGCTTGAAAACGGCAAAATTACATTTATTGAAGGAGACGCTTAGACAAATGAATCAAGTGCAAAATGGAAAAGCAGCAATTTTAGGGTTACAACATTTACTTGCGATGTATGCGGGTGCCGTCGCAGTACCTTTATTAATCGGGATGGGCTTAGGATTTGATGAAGCACAAATGACATATTTAATCTCGATTGATATTTTTATGTGTGGGGTCGCAACTTTATTACAATTAACGGTGACTAAGTTTTTTGGGATTGGTTTGCCGGTAGTTTTAGGATGTGCGATTCAAGCCGTTTCACCATTAATCATTATTGGTTCTAAAAATGGTGTTGGGGCCATTTATGGTTCAATTATTGCCGCAGGGATTTATGTTGTATTAATTGCCGGTTTATTCTCAAAAGTGAAAGTATTGTTCCCGCCAATTGTTACGGGAACTGTCATTACGGTCATTGGCTTAACCTTGATTCCAGTGGCGATTACTAAGATGGGTGGCGGCGATGCAAGTGCCAAAACTTTTGGTGATCCAGCAAGTTTAATTCAAGCAGCCGTGACGATTCTTTTAATTTTAGGTGTACAAGCCTTTGCGAAAGGATTTTTACGTTCGATTTCTGTTTTAATTGGTTTAGTTGGTGGGACTATTTTAGCTTGTTTGATGGGCAATGTGAGTTTTTCAGCCATTGGTCATGCACCGATTTTCCATGTTCCGCAACCATTTTACTTTGGTATGCCAAAATTTGATGTATGGTCTATTCTTTTGATGATTATTATTTCAACGATTAGTATGGTTGAATCAACAGGTGTTTATTTCGCGCTTGGAGATATTACTGGAAAAAATATTGGTGAAGAAGATTTAAAACGTGGGTATCGTGCGGAAGGTTTAGCTGTAATCTTAGGTGGCATCTTTAATACTTTCCCATATACTGGATTTTCACAAAATGTTGGGTTAGTACAATTGTCAGGAATTAAATCCACACGTCCGATTTACTTCTCGGCTTTCTTCTTAATTATTTTAGGTTTATTCCCGAAAGTTGGTGCTGTGGCCCAAATCATTCCAGAACCTGTATTAGGTGGTGGGATGTTAGTCATGTTCGGTATGGTGGCTGTGCAAGGGATGCGTATGTTGTCTAAAGTGAATTTTGAAGATGATAAGAATTTATTAATCGTGGCTTTATCTATTGGTTTAGGTCTAGGGTTTAATAGCTTACCAACCTTATTCCAACATTTACCACAAACCGTACAAATGTTTACCGGAAATGGGATTGTGATGAGTAGTATTACCGCAATTATTTTAAATCTACTCTTTCATGGATTAAAAGAAAAAGCTTAATTGTTTGAAGACTCATTGTGTTTGCAGTGGGTCTTTTTATTTACGAACTATTTTGAAGAAATGTAAGATATTATTCGAATTTGTTTTGACTTAACTGTTTTTGCTTGTTAGAATATATGTGAAATCTTTATTAAAAGGAGCAAAATCAATGGAACCTGTTGTAGCTGTTGTCATGGGGAGTACTTCCGATTGGGAAACAATGAAAAATGCGTGTGAGGTATTAGACGAATATGGTGTAGCGTATGAGAAAAGAGTTGTTTCTGCGCATCGTACACCGGATTTAATGTTTGAATTCGCTGAAAAAGCTAGACAGCGTGGCATCAAAGTTATTATTGCTGGTGCTGGTGGGGCGGCTCATTTGCCAGGGATGATTGCGGCAAAATGTACGTTGCCAGTGATTGGTGTACCCGTACAATCACGTGCCTTAAATGGCTTAGATTCGCTTTTATCCATTGTGCAGATGCCAGCTGGCGTGCCTGTTGCGACGACTGCTATTGGAAAAGCTGGGGCAACCAATGCGGGAATACTTGCAGTTGAGATGCTTTCCATGTATGATTTAAAGATAGCAGAAAAAATTCAGGAAAAACGTTTGAATTCTGAAAAAATAGTCAAAGAAAGTAGTGATCAGCTTGTTTAAACCGATTATGCCTGGAGAAACCATCGGAATTGTTGGTGGTGGTCAATTAGGGCGGATGATGAGCTTAAGTGCGAAAAAAATGGGCTTTCGTGTAGGCGTGTTAGACCCAACTGCTGATTGTCCGGCTGCACAGGTGGCAGATTGGCATATTGTGGCAAGTTATGACGATACCATGGCGTTAGAAGAAATGGCTCGTCGTTGTGCCGTGATTACCTATGAATTTGAAAATGTTAGTGTGGAAAGTTTAAATGCGATTTTACCAATTAGCTATATTCCACAAGGGACAGATCTTTTAGCGATTACCCAAGACCGTCTATTAGAAAAAGCCTTTTTAGAAGCAAATAATGTCGTCATTGCACCCTATGCAACAATTATCCACCCAAGTGATATTCCAGATGCAATTGAAGGGATTGGTTATCCATGTGTGCTTAAAACGACTCGTGGTGGATATGATGGCAAAGGGCAATATGTCTTGTACGGGGTGAAGGATTTAGCGCCGTCAATGGATTTATTGCGCGAAGGAACTTGTGAATTAGAGGCTTGGATTCCTTTTGAAAAAGAAATTTCTGTGATGGTGGCTGGCAATGGAAAGGAATATATTCCATTTCCAGTGGTTGAAAATATTCATCATGATAATATTTTACATGAGACGATTGCACCTGCTCGTATTGATCCAGAGGTGGCAAAAGAAGCACAGCGTATTGCTTTAGAAATTGCTCAAGCCTTAAATTTACATGGGGTACTAGGAATTGAGATGTTCTTAACAGAAACTGGCAGCATTTATGTCAATGAATTAGCTCCTCGTCCACATAATTCAGGACATTATTCTATCGAAGCTTGTGATATGAGTCAGTTTGATATGCATATTCGCGGTATTTGCGGATGGCCTTTAGCTGATGTGAAATTATTATCCCCAGCTGTGATGGTAAATATTTTAGGACAACATCATGAAAAATGTCGTCAATTAATTTTGGAAAAACCATCTTGGCAATTTCATGATTATGGTAAAAAAGAAGTTAAAACCGGTCGAAAAATGGGGCATATTACCATCTTGACTGAAAATATAGAAGATACATTAAAAGAAATTCAACAAACCAATATTTGGGATTAAAGGAGAAGAGTAATGTTACCACGTTATACTAGAGAAGAAATGGGTCGGATTTGGACTGATCAAAATCGTTATCAAGCATGGTTAGAAGTGGAGATTTTAGCTGATGAAGCCTGGGCCGAACTTGGTGAAATTCCAAAAGAAGATGTGCAAAAGATTCGTGCCAATGCAACTTTTGATATCGATCGTATTTTAGAAATTGAAGAACAAACTCGTCATGATGTGGTTGCTTTTACACGTGCGGTTTCAGAATCATTAGGCGAAGAACGTAAATGGGTACACTATGGTTTAACTTCTACGGATGTCGTGGATACTGCTTATGGTTACCTTATTCGTCAAGCAAATGATATTTTGCGTGTGGGCTTACAACGTTTAACAGATGTGATTGCTAAAAAAGCCAAAGAACACAAATATACGGTGATGATGGGACGTACTCATGGTGTTCATGCAGAGCCAACAACTTTTGGCTTAAAACTGGCTTTATGGTACTCTGAAATGAAACGCAATATCGAACGTTTTGAACATGCGGCTAAAGGGGTTGAAGCTGGTAAAATCAGTGGCGCAGTAGGGACTTTTGCCAATATCCCGCCATTTGTTGAAAGTTATGTCTGTGAAAAGTTACAAATTCGTCCGCAAGAAATCTCAACACAGGTCTTACCTCGTGATTTACACGCAGAATATTTAGCGACAATGGCTTTAATTGCGACAAGTATCGAAAAATTTGCAACTGAAATCCGTGGCTTACAAAAATCTGAAACTCGTGAAGTGGAAGAATTCTTTGCTAAAGGGCAAAAAGGTTCTTCTGCTATGCCGCACAAACGTAATCCAATCGGTTCAGAAAATATGGCAGGTCTTGCTCGTGTGATCCGTGGTCATATGATTACTGCCTATGAAAATGTTTCTTTATGGCATGAACGTGATATTTCTCATTCATCAGCCGAACGTATCATTATTCCAGATACAACGATATTATTGGATTATATGTTACATCGCTTTAGTAATATTGTTGAAAAATTAACAGTATTCCCAGAAAATATGAAACGTAACATGAATGCGACATTTGGCTTGATTTACAGTCAACGCGTGATGCTGAAATTAATCGATAAAGGCTTAACGCGTGAACAGGCTTATGATTTAGTTCAACCAAATACAGCTAAATCATGGGATGAACAACGTGATTTCCGTCCACTTATTGAAGCGGATGAAACGATTATGTCTCATTTAACCAAAGAAGATTTGGATGATGCTTTTGATTACCATTATCATCTGAAAAATGTTGATACCATCTTCGAACGAGTTGGTTTAGGCGAATAACTTAAAAATAGACGAATGGTTACTTTAAATCATTCGTCTATTTTTATTTGTCTGCAGGAGATATTTAAACTGTTTTACTGAACGATACCGATTAAAACACGAACAATTTATATGAAATAAGTGTAAAATATAAATAAATTATTGAAAATCTTTTGAAAGTAACATAGAATGTGAATAGATGAATAATACGTTCATAAATATGATGATTTTCGAGGTGCGAAATGGAAAAGCTAGAACTGCTTTATGAAGGTAAGGCTAAAAAATTGTATAGTACAGATGAAGAAGACGTAATATTAGCGGAGTATATGGATCAAGCAACGGCACTGAATGGTTTGAAGAAAGATGCAATTTCAGGTAAAGGAGCGATGAATAACCAGATTACTTCGCTTATTTTTGACAAATTAGCAGAAAATGGTGTGCCAAGTCACTTCATTCGCAAAATTTCTGAAACCGAACAATTGATTCAGAAGGTGAATATTATTCCGTTAGAAGTTGTCGTTCGGAATGTGGCTGCTGGTAGTTTTTCAAAACGTTTAGATATTAAGGAAGGAACACCTCTAAGTTTTCCGATTGTTGAATTTTATTATAAAGAGGACCGTCTAGATGATCCATTTATAAATGATCAACATGTCTTAGTACTAGATATTGCGACTCAAGAAGAGATTGATCAAATCAAAGCTTTGGCATTAAAGGTCAATGAAGTCTTAAAGGCATGGTTCTTAACTTTAGATATTCAATTAATTGATTTTAAAATTGAAGTAGGACGTACAAAAGAAGGCAAAATCTTATTAGCTGACGAAATTTCACCAGATACTTGTCGTTTGTGGGATGTTCATACCAACGATCATTTAGACAAAGATATCTATCGTCGTGATTTAGGTGATTTAGTCCCAGTTTACCAAGAAGTTTTACGAAGAATTGAAAATAATTAATAAAGGAGTACAATCATGGTTTTTGTAAAAGTTTATGTTACTTATAAAGAGTCTGTTTTAGATCCTCAAGGTGAGGCGGTTAAAGGAGCATTACATCGCATGGGTTATAGCGAAATTGAAGAGGTTAGAATTGGTAAATATTTCGAAATGCAAGTCAACCCTGGAACTCGTCCTGTTGAAGAAGTCGTTGAAGAAGCTTGTGATAAATTATTAGCAAATGTCAACATGGAAACGTATCGATTCGAAATCATGGATGTGGAGGAAGCTTAACATGAAATTTGCAGTGATTGTATTTCCTGGGTCCAACTGTGATTTGGATATGTTATGGGCAATCAAAAATGTCTGTGGGGCAGAGGCAGAATATGTCCGACATGATGCAACAAGTTTAGAAGGATTTGACGGGGTCTTTTTACCTGGAGGCTTTTCTTACGGTGATGCGTTAAGATGTGGTGCGATTGCTCGTTTTTCAAATATTATGTCTGAAGTGATTCGTTTTGCTAATGAAGGCAAGATGGTTTTTGGAACATGTAATGGATTTCAAGTGTTAACTGAGGCTGGGTTACTTCCTGGTAGCTTGATTCGCAATCGTTCTCTACATTTTGTTTGTAAAACGGTCGGCTTAAAAGTTGTCAATAATGAAACGAAATTTACGAGCGAATATCAAAAAGATGAAGTGATTCAAATTCCTGTCGCTCACGGTGAAGGCAATTATTATTGTGATGAAGAAACTTTAGCAAAATTAAAAGCCAACAATCAAATCGTCTTTACATATGAAGAAGATATTAATGGTTCAGTTGAAAATATTGCTGGAATTTGTAATGAAAAAGGGAATGTCTTAGGAATGATGCCCCATCCAGAACGTGCGATGGAAGAATTATTAGGTAGTGCAGATGGCAAGCGTTTCTTTGCTTCTATTTTGAAAAACTTCGGAAAGGTGACGCAAAACTAATGAAGAAATTTATCGAACCGACTCCTCAAGAAATTAAAGACCAAAAAATATATACGCAATGGGGCTTAACAGATGAAGAATATGCGATGATAGAAAACATTTTAAATCGTATGCCTAACTATACGGAAACAGGTTTATTTTCTGTCATGTGGAGTGAACATTGCTCTTACAAAAATTCAAAACCAGTATTAAAGAAATTTCCGACATCAGGTAAACAAGTATTACAAGGTCCTGGTGAAGGTGCAGGGATTGTCGATATTGGCGATGGACAAGCAGTCGTTTTCAAAGCAGAAAGTCATAACCATCCATCTGCAGTAGAGCCATATGAAGGTGCAGCAACTGGTGTCGGCGGTATTATTCGTGACATCTTCAGTATGGGAGCTCGTCCAATTGCGATTTTAGACTCTTTACGCTTTGGTGAATTAGATAATAACCGTACAAAATACTTATTAGAAGAAGTTGTTGCGGGGATTAGCGGCTATGGTAACTGTATCGGTATTCCAACTGTTGGTGGGGAAGTTGCTTTTGATCCATGTTATGAAGGTAATCCATTAGTCAACGCAATGTGTGTCGGCTTAATCGATCATAAAGATATTCAAAAAGGCCAAGCAAAAGGTGTCGGCAATAAAATTATGTATGTCGGTGCGAAAACTGGACGTGATGGGATTCATGGGGCTACCTTTGCTTCAGAAGAGTTTGTAGAAGGTGAAGAACAACAACGTTCAGCTGTCCAAGTAGGCGATCCATTTATGGAAAAACTATTATTAGAAGCTTGTTTAGAATTGATTTTAGAGCATTCAGATATTTTAGTTGGGATTCAAGATATGGGAGCAGCTGGTTTGGTTTCTTCAAGTTCAGAAATGGCTTCAAAAGCTGGTTCAGGGTTGAAATTATATCTTGATGATGTACCGCAACGTGAAAGTCACATGACCCCTTATGAAATGATGCTTTCAGAATCTCAAGAACGCATGCTTATCTGTGTCAAACAAGGTTGTGAAGATCAAGTAGTGGCGCTTTTCAAAAAATATGATTTAGACGCGGTTTCTATTGGTGAAGTAACGGACGATGGGCTGTATCGTTTGTATCATCATGGGAAAGAAGTCGCGAATATTCCAGTTGATGCACTTGCTGAGGATGCGCCTGTTTATCATAAACCTTATCAAGAACCGGCTAGAATCCAAGAATTTGCACAAATGGCTGATTTTGTACCAGAGCTGAAAGATCCTACGCAAACTTTCCTAGATTTATTACAACAACCAACTATTGCATCTAAAAAATCCATCTATGAAACCTATGATTATCAAGTACGTACAAATACTGTAGTTACGCCAGGTAGCGATGCAGCGGTACTTCGAATTCGTGGCACGCAAAAAGCTTTGGCCATGACGACAGATTGTAATGCACGATATCTATATTTGAATCCTGAAATTGGTGGTCAAATTGCCGTGAGTGAAGCCGCACGTAATATCGTTGCTAGTGGGGGTCGTCCTTTAGCGATTACTGACTGTCTAAACTATGGCTCACCGGATAAACCAGAGGGCTTCTGGGAATTGTGGACGTCAGCTGATGGGATTGCTAAGGCGTGTGAAGTATTAGATACACCAGTTATTTCAGGAAATGTATCTATGTACAACGAAACGAATGGCAAGTCCATTTATCCAACACCGATGATTGGGATGGTTGGTTTAGTTGAAAAATTAGCACATATTACGACCCAAGACTTTAAACAAGCGGATGATTTGATTTATGTTGTCGGTCAAACTTCAACAGATTTCAATGGCTCTGAGTTACAAAAAATGTTACTAGGAAAAATTGAGGGTCGCTTAATGGATTTTGATTTAGTTACTGAAAAAGACAATCAAGATATAGTGTTACAAGCGATTCAAGCTGGTTTAGTAGCAAGTTGTCATGATTGTAGCGAAGGTGGTTTAGCTGTAGCCATCGCGGAAAGTTGTTTTAAGAATGAATTGGGTGCCAAAGTAAGTTTTGACTTTGAACAAGCCTTATTATTTGCTGAAACCCAATCACGATTTGTTTTATCTGTAAGACCGGAGAATCAAGTAGCTTTTGAAAACTTAATGGGAGATAAAGCACAATTTGTAGGTAAAGTTGTTGCGCAAGATCAATTAGAAATGAAGGGGACAGATGGGGCAATCTCTACTTCTGTCAAACAAGCCAAACAATTATGGGAGGATGCGATTACGTGTCTTATGAAGTAAAAAGTCTAAATGAAGAATGTGGTATCTTTGGCGTTTGGGGACATCCAGACGCCAGTAAGGTAACCTATTTCGGACTTCACAGTTTACAACATCGTGGCCAAGAAGGGGCTGGGATAGTTTCAACTGATGGAAAAAAATTATATGGACATCGCGATTTAGGTTTATTGGCTGAGGTTTTTGCAGATGAACGTCAATTAAATCGCTTGGTAGGTAATGCTGCGATTGGACATGTTCGTTATGCAACGGCCGGTAATGGCAGTGTGGATAATATTCAACCGTTTTTATTCAAGTTTTATAATGGTAGCTATGGTTTGGCGCATAATGGAAATTTAACCAATGCCAAAAGTTTACGTAAACGCCTAGAACAAGAAGGGGCGATTTTCCACTCAAATTCAGATACCGAAATCTTGATGCATTTAATTCGTAAAAGCCATCGTCCTACTTTGGTGGATCAATTAAAAGAGGCGTTGAATCAAGTCAAAGGTGGTTTTGCTTACTTGTTACTGACAGAAGAAGCCATGATTGCCGCGCTTGATCCAAATGGTTTCAGGCCTCTAGCAATTGGACAAATGAAAAATGGGGCTTATGTGATTGCATCAGAAACTTGTGCCATAGAAGTAATCGGAGCAAAGTTTGTACGTGATGTCAAACCAGGTGAAATCATTATTATTAATGATGAAGGCATTCAAATTGAACAATATACGATAGATACCCAATATGCCATTTGTTCGATGGAATTTATCTATTTTGCGCGTCCTGATTCTAATATTGCTGGAGTCAATGTACATACAGCCCGTAAAAACATGGGACGTTTGTTAGCAAAAGAAGCACCAGTAGAAGCAGATATGGTTATCGGAGTTCCGAATTCTTCCCTTTCTGCAGCGAGCGGATATGCCGAAAGTTCAGGGATTCCGTATGAAATGGGTTTAGTCAAAAATCAATATGTTGCTAGAACCTTTATCCAACCGACACAAGAACTTCGCGAACAAGGCGTTAGAATGAAATTATCTGCGGTTCGCGGTGTGGTTGAAGGGAAAAGATTGGTATTAGTGGATGATTCAATCGTGCGTGGGACTACCAGTCGTCGCATTGTGCAATTATTAAAAGAAGCCGGAGCGAAAGAAGTACATTTAAGAATTGCTTCACCGCCGTTAAAATATCCTTGTTTTTACGGGATTGATATCCAAACGCGTAAAGAATTGATTGCGGCTAATTATACGATTGAACAAATGCGAGAAATGATTGGCTGTGACACTTTAAGCTTTTTAAGTGAACAAGGCTTAATTGATGCGATTGGCTTGAATTTTGATGCCCCATATACAGGTTTGTGTATGGCATACTTTAATGGTGATTATCCAACACCATTGTATGATTATGAAGAACAATATCGTAAATCGTTAAAAGAAAAGACAGAATTTTTTAAAGGATAAGGAGTAATCAAATGGGCAATGCTTATGCTAAAGCTGGTGTTGATGTAGAAGCTGGCTATGAAGTTGTAAAAAGAATCCAAAAGCATGTACAAAAAACTAAACGCCTTGGCGTAATGAGTGCTTTAGGTGGCTTTGGAGGTTGCTTTGATTTAAGTAGCTTGAATGTAAAAGAGCCTGTCTTAGTCTCCGGAACTGATGGTGTAGGTACGAAATTGATGATTGCAATTCAAGAAGATATGCACGATACCATTGGCATTGATTGTGTAGCGATGTGTGTCAATGATATTATCGCGCAAGGTGCTGAACCACTGTATTTCTTAGATTATATCGCAACGGGTAAAAATATTCCTGAGCGTTTAGAAAAAGTCGTAGCTGGTGTAGCTGATGGGTGTGTCCAAGCAAATGCTGCTTTAATCGGTGGTGAGACTGCGGAAATGCCTGGCATGTATGGTGAAGATGATTATGATTTGGCAGGCTTTGCAGTTGGTATCGCGGAAAAATCAGCCTTAATTCAAAAAGCAAATGTCAAAGCTGGGGATGTATTAATTGGTTTGCCTTCTTCAGGTATTCATTCCAATGGCTATTCACTTGTACGTAAAGTCTTTTTTGAGCAAAATGACTTTAACGGTGAAACAGTACTACCAGAATTAAATCAACCACTAAAAATTGTTTTATTAACACCAACTCGCATTTATGTCAAAGCGCTTCTACCACTCATTAAAAAGCAATTAGTAAATGGGATTGCGCATATTACTGGTGGTGGCTTTATTGAAAATGTGCCTAGAATGTTCAATGAGGACGTAGCTGCGCAAATTCATGTGGGGACTTGGCCGGTATTACCAATCTTTGAATGTCTTGAAAAATATGGACAGCTTAAACATGAAGAAATGTTTGAAATCTTCAACATGGGCTTAGGCATGATTTTAGCAGTTAGTGAAGATAAAGTGTCTGAAGTGATGCAAATCCTAAAAGAAAACCAACAGACGGCTTATATTATTGGAAAAATGATTGAAAAAACAAACAATAGTGTCGAAATAGTGGAGGAAGGCCGATGAGAGTTGCTATTTTAGCTTCTGGTAATGGTAGTAATTTTGAAGCTTTAGCCCACCAATTCCAAGCAGGATTACTACCTGGGGAACTGATCTTTGTCTTTAGTGATCATCATAACGCTTATGTCCTTGAACGTGCGCGACGATTGAATGTTCGTGCCTTTAGTTTTGAGGTTAAAGAATTTGCAAATAAGATAGCCTATGAAGAAGCGCTATTACAGTTATTGCAAGAACAACAAATTGATTTGATTGTCTTGGCAGGCTATATGCGTATTATCGGTCAAACGCTACTTTCTCATTACAGTAATCGTATTTTAAATATTCATCCGTCCCTTTTACCTAGCTTTCCTGGCTTGCATGGGATTAAAGATGCGTATGAATATGGTGTAAAAGTTACCGGAGTCACAGTCCATTTAGTAGATGATGGCGTGGATACCGGTCCGATTATCGCCCAAGAACCTGTGATGATTTTACCAGAGGATACCTTGGAATCTCTGGAAGAAAAAATTCATCAAACGGAACATCGCTTGTATCCAAAAGTATTAAGAGACGTGTTACTTCAAAGTGATAAAAATAAATCAAAAGGGGAATAAAAAACTCATGAAAAGACGTGCATTGTTAAGTGTATCTGATAAAACTGGCTTAGTTGATTTTGCGAAAGTGTTGGTTGATGCTGGTATTGAAATCATCTCAACTGGCGGTACCAAAAAAGTTTTAGATGAACAAGGTGTGCCAACAATTGGGATTGAAGAAGTGACTGGTTTTCCTGAAATGATGGATGGCCGAGTGAAGACTTTACATCCAAAAATTCATGGCGGATTACTTGGTCGTCGTGATTTAGCTACTCATATGGATGCGATGAAAGCTCATGATATTACACCGATTGATTTTGTGGTTGTTAATTTATATCCATTTAAAGAAACTATTTTAAAGCCTGATGTTACTGAAGCGGATGCGATTGAAAATATTGATATCGGTGGACCAAGTATGTTACGTTCAGCAGCGAAAAACTTTGCAAGTGTAACAGTTATTGTAGACCCTAGTGATTATGAAAAAGTAGCTGCAGAACTTAAAGCAGAAGGTCAAACAAGTCTTGAAACCCGTAAAGCTTTAGCGGCGAAAACTTTCCGCCATACAGCTAGTTACGATGCCTTGATTGCTCAGTATTTCAGTGAAATTGTAGGCGTAACGACACCTGAAAAATTAACGCTTACTTATGATTTACGTCAAACTTTACGTTATGGTGAAAATAGTCATCAACAGGCTTCATTCTACCGTTGCGCTTTACCAGAGGCTTATTCGATGGCTAGCGCAAAACAATTGAATGGGAAAGAATTGTCTTATAACAATATTAAAGATGCGGATGCGGCAATTCGTATCATTCGTGAATTTGATGAACCAACTGCCGTGGCTTTAAAACATATGAATCCATGTGGTATTGGTACAGGTTCAACGATTAAGGAAGCTTTTGATCGTTGTTTTGATGCCGATCCAGTGTCTATCTTTGGGGGAATTATTGTATTAAATCGCCCAGTGGATCTAAAAACTGCTGAAGTGATGCGTCCAATCTTCCTTGAATTAATCATTGCACCAAGTTTTGAGGACGATGCTTTAGAATTATTATCTCAAAAGAAAAATCTGCGTCTATTAACGTTGGACTTTTCAGAAAAGAATACCGAAGAAAATGAATTTGTTTCTGTTCTAGGTGGATTATTAGTTCAAAACCAAGATGTCATCGAAGAAAATCCTGAAAGTTGGCAAGTGGTTACCAAACGTCAACCAACGAAAGAAGAATTAGAAGCGTTAACCTTTGCTTGGAAGGCTGTTAAACATGTGAAGTCTAATGCGATTTTACTTGCAAAAGACAATCAAACAGTCGGTGTCGGTGCAGGGCAAATGAATCGTGTGGGGTCTGTTAAAATTGCAGTGGAACAAGCGAAGACAGCTGGTAAACTTGAAGGTGCCGTGATGAGTTCGGATGCATTCTTCCCAATGAGTGACTCAGTTGAATATGCTGCACAAAATGGCATTAAAGCAATCGTGCAACCTGGCGGAAGTATTAAGGACCAAGATTCGATTGATATGGCGGATAAATATGGTATTGCTATGGTATTTACCAATGTTCGTCACTTTAGACATTAAGAAAGGGTTTTAGCGATGAAATTATTAGTCATTGGTAGCGGAGGTCGCGAACATGCGATTTGTCGTAAATTATTAGAAGATCCTCAAGTTGATGCTGTTTTTTGCGCAAAAGGAAATCCTGGTATGCAAAAAGATGGGGTTCAACTTGTTGATATTACTGAAGATAATCACCCGGCTTTGATTCAGTTCGTCAGAGAAAATCAGATTGACTGGACTTTTGTTGGACCTGAAATTCCTTTATTAAATGGAATTGTCGATAATTTTCAAGCAGCTGGTCTAAAGATTTTCGGACCTAATCAACAAGCGGCGATGATTGAAGGTTCAAAAGATTTCGCGAAACAATTAATGCGTGATTATCACATTCCAACTGCTAAATATCAAACATTTTCTGATTTTGAAGCTGCTAAAGCCTATGTTCTAGAAAATGGGGCACCAATTGTGATAAAAGCAGATGGTCTTGCAGCTGGTAAAGGTGTGGTAGTCGCGATGACTGAACAAGAAGCACTTGAAGCTTTAGAAGATATGTTGTTAGATCAAAAATTTGGTGCAAGTTCTGCTCAAGTGGTCGTTGAAGAGTTTTTAGCCGGTGAAGAATTTTCGCTACTTTCTTTTGTAAGGGAGAATGAAGTCTATCCAATGGTGATTGCTCAAGATCATAAACGGATTTTCGATGGAGATAAAGGCCCAAATACCGGTGGAATGGGCGCTTATTCACCCGTTCCTCAGATTCCAGAATCCATGGTCCAAACAGCGATTAAAGAAATTGTACAAAAGGCAGCAGATGGCATGGTTGACCGCAAGACGCCATTTACGGGTATCTTGTATGCTGGGTTAATTGCTACTAACGAAGGGCCTAAAGTCATCGAATTTAACGCTCGATTTGGTGATCCTGAGACCCAAGTTGTTTTACCGCGATTAAAAACAAGTTTAGCACAAATTATTGATGATTTATTAAACAATCGTCAACCAGATATAGCTTGGCATGATTTTGCAACACTTGGCGTAGTAGTTGCAGCTCCAGGGTATCCAGCTGATTATGAAAAAAATATTGTATTACCTGAAATGCAAAACACTGAGGAGCAAACGGTGTATTATGCAGGGGTTACAGCCAATAAAGAGCAAATGGTTTCAAGTGGCGGCCGTGTATTTTTAGTTACTTCTCAGGGAACAGATTTAGCTGATGCCCAACAAAAAGCATATGCGTATTTAAACCAGTATGATTTGTCACAATTCTTTTACCGCAAAGATATTGGATTTAGAGCATTAAAATAAATATTTAAGGTAGCCACTGTGCTGCCTTTTTCATTTGAGAATTTTTACCAGTTAAAATGAAGCGCTTTACATATCTGTTAACTTGCTTTACAATTTTGATTTGGAGGTGCTTATCATGAAAAAGATTAAATTTGGAACCACAAATGAAGAAGTATCTGCAGTTGTTTTGGGATGTATGCGATTAAATGGTGCTAAGGATCCTGTTAAAGTACTTGAAACTGCCTATGAAAATGGGATTACTTTTATCGATCACGCAGATATTTACGGTAAAGGTGAATGCGAAATTATTTTTGCTGAATCTTTAGCAAAAACTTCAATTAAACGAGATGATTTATTTATCCAATCAAAATGTGGCATTGTCCCAGGAGTAATGTTTGACTTTTCTAAAAAACATATTATTGAAGCTGTTGAAGGAAGCTTGCAACGCTTAAAGACTGATCATTTGGATTCATTATTATTACATCGTCCAGATACTTGGATGGATCCGTTTGAAGTCAATGAAGCTTTCGAACAGTTACATAAAGATGGAAAAGTCCGCTATTTTGGCGTAAGTAATCAAAATCCAAATCATATCGAATTTTTGAAAAAAGCGGTCAAACAACCACTTGTAGCGAACCAATTACAATTTGGTTTAAAACACACTGAGATGATTGATCAAGAATTGCAAGTCAATATGACATCAAAAGGTAGTTATGACCATGATGGTGGGATTTTAATTTATTCTCGTTTACATGAGATGACCATTCAGGCTTGGTCACCTTACCAATACGGATTCTTTGAAGGGGTCTTTATCGGTAATGAAAAATTCCCAGAGTTAAATCAAGCAATGGATGAAATGGCGGAAAAATACGGCATTACGCCAACTGGTTTAGCGAGTGCTTGGATTTTAAGCCATCCTGCGAATATGCAAGTCATCGCTGGTACTATGACACCTTCACGTTTAGAAGAAATCGCACAAGCAAGTGAAGTACAATTATCTAAAGAAGATTGGTATAAATTATATATGGCAGCGGGAAATATGCTACCATAGAATATATAGAGATAGCCGAATGTTTAAAAACCGAACATTCGGCTACTTTTGTCTAAAAAAACAATAAAAATGATTGCAATATCTTAGTGTTTATGGGTAAACTAGCTATTGGTGTGTGAGTCATACCGAATATTTTCATTATCTGAGAGGATGAAATATTATGTTCGAAATGAAAGTTTTTGATTATGAGGATATCCAATTAATCCCTAATAAGTGTATTGTCAATAGTCGTTCGGAATGTGATACGAGCGTGACTCTAGGAAAACATACTTTTAGAATGCCGGTCGTTCCAGCAAATATGCAAACCATTATTGATGATAATATTGCAGAGTTTTTAGCTGAAAATGGTTATTTCTATATTATGCATCGTTTTGATGAAGAAGCACGTATTCCATTTATTAAAAAAATGCAAGCGAAAGGTTTGATTACTTCTATTTCTGTTGGGGTTAAACCAGGGGAGTATACGTTTATTGAAACCTTGGCAAAAGAAAAGCTTATTCCTGACTATATTACGATTGATATTGCTCACGGTCATGCAAACTCCGTCATTAACATGATTCAACATATCAAAAAACATTTGCCAGATTCTTTTGTTATTGCCGGCAATGTTGGTACGCCTGAAGCTATTCGTGAGTTAGAAAATGCTGGCGCGGATGCAACAAAAGTAGGAATCGGACCAGGTAAAGTTTGTATCACGAAAATTAAAACCGGTTTTGGTACTGGTGGTTGGCAATTAGCAGCTCTACGTTGGTGTGCTAAGGCGGCTCGTAAACCAATTATTGCCGATGGGGGAATCCGTACCCATGGCGATATTGCTAAATCTGTTCGTTTTGGTGCTGCAATGGTGATGATTGGTTCATTATTTGCTGGTCATGAAGAATCTCCAGGTGAAACGAAAGTAGAAAATGGTATTGTTTATAAAGAATATTTTGGTTCAGCTTCTGAATTCCAAAAGGGCGAACGTAAAAATGTTGAAGGAAAGAAAATTTGGATTCAACATAAAGGCTCATTAAAAGACACATTAATTGAAATGCAACAAGACTTACAATCATCTATTTCTTATGCAGGTGGAAAAGATTTAGAAGCGATTCGCAAAGTAGATTACGTGATTGTTAAAAACTCAATCTTTAATGGTGACACAATATAAAATGAAAAATACAACAGTTCTATTCATCTGATAGTTCTGTTGTATTTTTTTGTATCTGTTAACACTCCTGTTATATTACAATTTGTGAAATCTTATTGAAATATTGTGAATTTGTAACAAGCAATACTTGGATTCTTAAAGATGAATTAAAAGGATTTAATTTCTATCATTGTGTATTGTTGAACAGTTAGAGTATCTGTACTAATCATTAATTGTGTAAGCTTTTTTATATATCATCTGTTTTCGTAAACGTTTGCAAATAGTGATTAATTTCACTAAAAAGATTGATAGGTCTAGACATTTTTTGGAATATTTTAGTGCAAATTACTTGTATTTCTTTTTGAAAAATGATAGCTTATACATGTAAACGATTGTATAAGTAACACAGAAAGTTTAGCTGTTACAATTAAAAAGTAATAAAAGGGAAGTGTGATTAGATGACAAAGAAAACAACAATTGACTTTGAAGCTTTGTTAGAAAAAGTAAATGCTGATTTTCCAACTTATCAAGTGCTAGACAAAGATGGAAACGTTGTTAATCCTGATTTGATGCCTGAATTAAGTGATGATGAATTAGTAGAATTAATGACTCGAATGGTATGGTCTCGTGTGTTACACCAACGTTCAACTGCTTTGAATCGTCAAGGTCGTCTTGGTTTCTATGCACCAACAGCTGGTCAAGAAGCAAGTCAATTAGCAAGTCACTTTGCATTTGAAAAAGAAGATGTATTATTACCAGGTTACCGTGATGTACCTCAATTAGTACAACATGGCTTACCTTTAGCTGAAGCTTTCTTATGGTCACGTGGACACGTAGCTGGTAACCTATATCCAGAAGACTTAAAAGCTTTACCACCACAAATTATTATCGGTGCGCAATATGTGCAAGCTGCCGGTGTGGCTTTAGGTCTTAAAAAACGTAATAAGAAAAATGTGGTCTTCACTTATACTGGTGATGGCGGTTCATCACAAGGGGACTTTTATGAAGCAATCAATATCGCAGGTGCGTACAAAGCAAATGCTGTATTTTACATTCAAAATAATGGTTTTGCGATTTCTACACCTCGCGACAAACAATCAAGTGCGATGACTTTAGCTCAAAAAGCTGTTGCTGCAGGTATTCCTGGCATTCAAGTTGATGGTATGGATCCACTAGCAGTTTACGCTGTTTCTAAATTATCACGTGATTGGTCAGTAGCTGGTAATGGTCCAGTATTAATTGAAACTTTAACATACCGTTATGGTCCACATACATTATCAGGTGACGATCCAACTCGTTATCGTTCTAAAGAAATGGATAGCGAATGGGAAGCAAAAGACCCATTGATTCGTTTCCGTAATTTCTTAACTGCTAAAGGCTTATGGTCTGAAGAAAAAGAAGAAGCAGTGATCGAACAAGCAAAAGAAGATATTAAGAACGCAATCGCTGAAGCTGACCGTGTTCCAAAACAAAAAGTATCTGAATTCTTAAAGAACATGTTTGAAGTTCAACCACAATTAATTAAAGAACAAATTGAAATCTACGAAGCGAAGGAGTCGAAATAATTATGGCACAAAAAACAATGATTCAAGCGATTACTGACGCCTTAGCCCTAGAATTGGCAAATGATGAAAATGTATTAGTTTTTGGTGAAGACGTAGGTAAAAACGGAGGGGTATTCCGTGCTACTGAAGGCTTACAAGAAAAATTTGGTGAAGATCGCGTATTTGATACACCATTAGCAGAATCAGGAATTGCTGGTATGGCTTTTGGTTTAGCTTTAGAAGGATATCGTCCAGTACCTGAATTACAATTCTTTGGTTTCGTATTCGAAGCAATGGATGAAGTTGTTGCGCAAATCGCTCGTACTCGTTATCGTATGGGTGGCACTCGTAATATGCCAGTGACTATCCGTTCTCCATTTGGTGGTGGGGTTCACACGCCAGAATTACACTCAGATAACTTAGAAGGGTTAATTGCTCAATCTCCAGGTATTCGTGTTGTTATTCCTTCAAATCCATATGATGCAAAAGGATTGTTAATTGCTTCAATTCGTAGCAATGACCCTGTGGTATTCTTGGAACATATGAAACTATATCGTTCATTCCGTGAAGAAGTGCCAGATGAAGCTTATGAAGTACCTCTAGATAAAGCAGCAGTGACACGTGAAGGTAAAGATGTTTCTATTATTACTTATGGTGCAATGGTTCGTGAAGCAATAAAAGCTGCTGATAATTTAGCAAAAGAAGGTATTGATGCTGAAATTATTGACTTACGTACAGTTGCTCCTTTAGATATTGAAACAATTATTGCCTCTGTTGAAAAAACAGGTCGCGTAGTTATCGTTCAAGAAGCACAACGCCAAGCCGGTGTAGGTGCAATGGTTGCTTCAGAAATTGCGGAACGTGCAATTCTTTCATTAGAAGCTCCTATTGGTCGTGTAAGTGCACCAGATACAGTCTTCCCATTTGGTCAAGCTGAAAATATCTGGTTACCAAACGCAAAAGATATTGAAGAAAAAGTCAAAGAAATCGTTAATTTCTAATTGATCTCAGATGGTAAGTATAAAGCCTAGTCTTTATACTTACCCTTATTAAAGAAAGGAAGAATTTTAATGGCATTTCAATTTAAATTACCAGATATTGGTGAAGGGATTGCTGAAGGCGAAATCGTAAAATGGTTCGTTAAAGTTGGCGATACAATCAATGAAGATGATACTTTATTAGAAGTACAAAATGATAAATCAGTAGAGGAAATCCCATCTCCAGTTACAGGTGTGGTTAAAAATATTTTAGTTTCAGAAGGTACTGTCGCTAGTGTAGGTGACGTATTAGTTGAAATTGATGCACCAGGTCATGAAGACAACGATGCACCAGCACAAGCTAGCGCACCAGCTCAAGAAGCTGCTCCGGCTGCAGCTGGCGGATATTTCCAATTTAAGTTACCAGATATTGGTGAAGGAATTGCCGAAGGTGAAATCGTCAAATGGTTCGTTAAAGTTGGCGATACTATTAACGAAGATGATACTTTATTAGAAGTACAAAATGATAAATCAGTAGAAGAAATTCCATCTCCTGTAACGGGTGTGGTTAAAAACATTTTAGTTTCAGAAGGTACGGTTGCTACAGTAGGCGATGTCTTGGTTGAAATTGATGCACCAGGTCATAATGGTCCTGCCGCTGCACCAGCTAGTGCACCAGCTCAAGAAGCTGCTCCTGCTGCTAGTCCAAGCGCTGCAACGGTTGTAACACCTTCAAATCCTAATAAACGCGTTTTAGCAATGCCATCTGTGCGTCAATATGCACGTGAAAAAGATGTTGATATTACCTTGGTAACACCTACAGGTAAGGGTGGTCGTGTGGTGAAAGAAGATATCGATCAATTCTTAGCCGGTGGTGCACCAAGTCAAGCTGCTACACCAGCAGCTTCAACTCCAGAAGTGGCTGCTAAACCTGTTGCTGCTCCTGTAAAAGCTCCAGAAGCTAAGAAACCATTCACTTCAAACTTAGGTGAATTAGAAACTCGTGAAAAAATGTCTGCTACACGTAAAGCTATTTCTAAAGCGATGGTTAATAGTAAACATACTGCACCTCATGTTACATTACATGATGAAGTGGAAGTATCTAAACTTTGGGATCAACGTAAGAAATTCAAAGAAGTGGCTGCAGCAAATGGTACTAAATTAACATTCTTGCCATATATTGTTAAGGCTTTGACAACTACAGTGAAGAAATACCCAATCTTGAATGCTTCTATTGATGATGCAACACAAGAAATCGTGTATAAACACTACTACAACATCGGTATTGCAACTGATACTGATCATGGATTATATGTACCTAACGTAAAAGATGCAGATCGTAAAGGTTTATTTGCGATTGCAGATGAAATCAACGCTAAAGCAAAATTAGCGCATGAAGGAAAATTATCTGCAGAAGATATGCGTAATGGTTCTATTACAATTAGTAACATCGGTTCAGTTGGTGGTGGTTGGTTCACACCAGTTATCAACTATCCAGAAGTTGCTATCTTAGGTGTAGGTACAATTTCTCAACAACCTATCGTCAATGCAGAAGGTGAATTAGCTATTGGTCGAGTGATGAAACTATCATTAAGTTTTGACCACCGTATTGTTGACGGCGCTACTGCACAACAAGCGATGAATAATATCAAACGCTTATTAGCTGATCCAGAATTATTGTTAATGGAAGGATGATTAATCGATGGTAGTAGGAGATTTTGCTATTGAATTAGATACAGTCGTAATCGGAGCTGGCCCTGGTGGATATGTGGCGGCGATTCGTGCGGCTCAATTAGGACAAAAAGTTGCTGTAATTGAACGTGAATATATTGGTGGTGTTTGTTTAAATGTTGGATGTATTCCTTCTAAAGCATTGATTGCAGCAGGACATCACTATCAAGAAGCTCTAGATTCACAAATGTTTGGTGTGAATACTGATGGAGTTACTTTAGATTTTGCTAAAACACAAGATTGGAAAGACAATGGCGTTGTTAAAAAATTGACAACAGGTGTGTCATTCCTATTAAAGAAAAATAAAGTAGATGTGATTACAGGTTCTGCTTTCTTTGTAGATGATCATACTTTACGTGTAATCAATGGTGATTCAGCGCAAACTTATTCATTTAATAATGCGATTGTTGCTACTGGTTCTCGTCCAATTGAAATTAAAGGCTTTAAGTTTGGTGGCCGTATTTTAGATTCTACTGGTGGTCTAGCGTTAAAAGAAGTGCCTAAGAAATTTGTTATTATCGGTGGTGGGGTAATCGGTGCTGAATTAGGTGGTGCCTATGCAAACCTTGGTGCTGAGGTGACAATCTTAGAAGGTTCTCCACAAATTTTACCTACATTTGAAAAAGATATGGTGAAATTAGTAGAAGATGACTTTAAGAAAAAAGGTATTACTGTTATTACTAAAGCTATGGCAAAAGAAGCTATTGATAATGGTGATAGTGTAACGGTGAAATATGAAGTTGATGGTAAAGAACAATCTGTTGTGGCTGATTATGTCATGGTTACAGTTGGTCGTCGTCCTAACACTGACGATATGGGATTAGAACAAGCTGGTGTTGAAATTGGCGAACGTGGTTTAATTCCAGTAGATGCGCAAGGCCGTACGAATGTGAAGAATATCTATGCAATTGGTGATATCGTTCCTGGTGCTGCATTGGCTCACAAAGCTAGCTATGAAGCCAAAATTGCTGCTGAAGCGATTTCAGGTAAGAAAGTTGCTGTTGACTATAAAGCTATGCCAGCAGTTGCCTTTACTGATCCTGAATTAGCTACAGTCGGAATGACAATTGCTGAAGCGAAAGAAGCTGGCTTAAATGCTAAATCATACAAATTCCCATTATCTGGTAATGGACGCGCGATTTCTTTAGGCAAGACTGAAGGATTTGTTCGTTTAGTAACTACAGTAGAAGATAATGTGGTTGTCGGTGCACAAGTTGCTGGAGTTGGTGCTTCTGATACGATTTCTGAATTATCATTAGCTGTTGAATCTGGTATGAATGCTGAAGATATCGCATTAACTATCCATCCACATCCATCATTGGGTGAAATTGTAATGGATACTGCCGAATTAGCATTAGGCTTACCAATTCATATCTAAAATCATTAAAGATAAATTTAAAGAGACTCAATCACAAGTGGTTGGGCCTCTTTTTTGTTTTCATCGATTTTCATTTTTGCTATAATTGAGTTGAAAGGTGGGAAGGCTATGCAATTTTTGAAATTATTTTTTATTTATCGTTGGTATGCTTTAGTATTTGCATTTATGTATGTCGCGCTAATCTATCTGATATGTCGTAAAACGAAATTGGATAAAGCGGGGATTATTTATAGTATTGTTACAGAAGTTATCTTTATCGGGTCATTATTATATTTTTATTTTATACTATCACAACCAAGTACTGTTTCAAGAATGCCAATTTTCGAACAGTTTTATCATATTGTGATTCTTTCGTGGTTTGTCTTTTATCTACCACTTGTCTTATTGGCCGCTTATCGCTTGTTCCTTTGGATTAGGCGGCGACTTCATTTTGCTTTACAAATAATTTTAACCGTTAGTTACATTATTACCATGGCTGGGATTGGCTATTTTGGGTTAATTGTCCATGTTTTATTGTACTATGGTTTTGCACCTTAAATGTTTAAGATCAAGATACTTCCAGTGTCTTGGTCTTTTTTCGGTTGCAAGCGAACGAATAACCTGTATATAATAATAAAGTAAGAATGAGGAGGAAGAAGATGGAGAATTATCAATATCCTTTAGATTTAAATTGGTCTACAGAAGAAATGATTTTAGTTGTTAATTTTTGGGCTGATTTAGAAAAGGTTTATGAACAAGGTATGGATCGTCAAGTTTTTTTAAATAGTTATCAGTCCTTTAAATCAGTTGTCAAAAGTATCGGTGAAGAGCGTAAATTGGGTAGGGAGTTTGAAGAATTATCGGGTTATTCGCTTTACCATGCTGTAAAACAAGCAAAAGCAAGTCAAAATAAACGGATTAAGATGTGAGGTTTGACAATGGAAAAGATATATCGAGAAATTATTCATTTGTTGTATCAAGCTGGAGAATTAGTGAAAGAAGAGTTGGCACAACAAGATGTGGTAGTAAGCACTAAGTCTAGTCGAAGTGATTTAGTAACAAATATTGATAAGATGGTTCAAAATTATTTGATGTCATCTTTAAACGTATTAATTCCTAACCTAAAATTTTTAGCTGAAGAAAATGGCTTAACTGAATTATTGGATTTTAGTGGCAAAGTTATGGTTATTGATCCAATCGATGGAACGAATAATATGGTCTTGCAGCAAAAAGATTTTTGTATTTTGCTTGGACTATATGAAGAAAAAATGGGACGCTGTGGTTTTATTTATGAAGTAATTGGCAATCATTTATTGTGGGGTGGTCCTGAGATTGGTGTTTTCTATGATGGCCAACCTTGGCAAATGCAAAAGGATTTGAGTTTAGAAGATGGATTGATTAGTTTTAATAGTAAGATTTTTCGTGAAAATATGCTGAAATCACATGAATTAAGTCAACGCGCATTAGGGATACGTATGACAGGATGTGCAGGTTTAGAAATGATGGATATCGCTTTAGGAAATCGCGTAGCCTATATTTCAAATCTACAACCATGGGATTACGCCGCTGGACAAATCATTCTTGAAGCGTTAGGAATGAAAGTGAGAACGATTTCGGGTAAATCATTGTCTTTAAATGGTAGAGAATTAATGATTGCGGCTACACCAAAAGCATATCAAGAAATATTAGAAAGTATCGGTCATGCATAAAGTATCATGAAAAATCGAGTGTTTTGCTTTTTTTTCTGAAAATTTTTTGGTATAATTTCATTTTGAGTGAAGTCAATTAAATTTTAAAGGAGTCATTAAATTGAATTATAGAGAAGATATTCGTAATATCGCGATTATTGCCCACGTCGACCATGGTAAAACGACTTTGGTAGATGAATTATTAAAACAATCACATACATTAGATGCACGGACACAATTACAAGAACGTGCGATGGACTCAAATGCCTTAGAAAAAGAACGCGGCATTACAATTTTAGCGAAAAACACTGCTGTTGAATATAACGGTACAAAAATTAACATCATGGATACACCTGGACACGCCGATTTTGGTGGCGAAGTAGAGCGTATCATGAAAATGGTAGATGGTGTGCTATTAGTTGTCGATGCCTACGAAGGAACCATGCCGCAAACACGTTTTGTATTGAAAAAAGCGCTAGAACAAAAAGTTACGCCAATTGTTGTTGTCAATAAAATTGATAAACCATCCGCTCGTCCTGAACATGTAGTCGATGAAGTATTGGAATTATTTATTGAATTAGGTGCCGATGATGATCAATTAGATTTTCCAGTTGTTTATACTTCAGCTTTAAATGGTACTTCAAGTCTATCTAGTGACCCAGCAGACCAAGAAAAAACAATGGCGCCCGTTTTCGATACGATTTTAGAGCATATTCCTGCGCCAATTGATAATTCTGATGAACCTTTGCAATTCCAAGTATCATTGTTAGATTATAATGAATATGTTGGCCGTATTGGTATCGGACGTGTTTTCCGTGGTACAATTCGTGTAGGGGACCAAGTTGCTTTAATGAAACTAGATGGCGATGTGAAGAAATTCCGCGTGACGAAGATTTTTGGTTTCTTTGGCTTAAAACGTTTAGAAATTGAAGAAGCTAAGGCGGGGGATTTAATTGCCGTATCTGGGATGGAAGATATCTTCGTTGGTGAAACTGTAACCCCTGCTGACCATCAAGAAGCTTTACCAATTTTACATATTGATGAGCCTACTTTACAAATGACTTTCCTAGTGAATAATTCACCATTTGCGGGACGTGAAGGTAAATTTGTCACTGCACGTAAAATTGAAGAGCGTTTGATGGCACAATTACAAACTGATGTATCTTTACGCGTTGATCCAATCGGTCCAGATTCATGGATTGTTTCAGGCCGTGGAGAATTACACTTATCCATCTTAATTGAAAATATGCGTCGTGAAGGTTACGAATTACAAGTATCTCGTCCAGAAGTTATCGAGCGCGAAATTGATGGTGTGAAGTGTGAACCGTTTGAGCGTGTCCAAATTGATACACCAGAAGAATATATGGGTGCAGTTATTGAGTCATTAGGTATGCGTAAAGCTGAAATGCAAGATATGATTAATACTGGAAATGGTCAAGTTCGTATTATCTTCTTAGCACCTGCTCGTGGTTTGATTGGTTATACTACAGAATTCTTATCTATGACTCGAGGTTATGGTATTATGCACCACACCTTTGATCAGTATCTACCAATGATTCAAGGTCAAATTGGTGGCCGTCACCATGGCGCTTTAGTTTCTATTGATACAGGCAAGGCAACGACTTATTCAATTATGAGTATTGAAGAGCGTGGAACTGTCTTTGTTGAACCAGGGACTGAAGTTTATGAAGGGATGATTGTTGGTGAAAATTCACGTGATAATGATTTGACCGTAAATATCACTAAAGCAAAACAAATGACCAATGTCCGTTCTGCTACAAAAGACCAAACCGCAGTTATTAAAAAGCCAAAAATTCTAACGCTTGAAGAATCATTAGAATTTTTAAATGATGATGAATATTGTGAAGTGACACCTGAAAGTATTCGTCTACGTAAACAAATCTTAAATAAAAATGAACGTGAAAAAGCCGCTAAAAAACGTAAAATGGCTGAACAAGCGTAGTTAATTTTAAGGCGAGAACTAATCAATAGGTTTTCGCCTTTTATTATAATAGTAATTACTAGAAAGGACTGACTGAGATGCAAACAGTCGAATATATCCAAAAATTAACAGCAATTCCATCACCAACAGGCTATACAAAAAAGGTGATTCAATATGTAAATGAAACACTGCAATCATTTGGTTATGAGCCACAAATCACTGCTAAAGGTGGTTTAGTAGTTACAGTGAAAGGTGAAAATGATAAGCAACAACGATTTGTCACAGCCCATGTAGATACACTTGGGGCCATGGTGCGTGCCATCAAACCAAATGGACGTTTAAAAATTGATTTAATCGGTGGTTTTGGTTATTCATCCATTGAAGGTGAAAACTGTTTGGTTCATCTTTCCGGAAGCGAGCGAACGATTTCAGGTACAATCTTAATGCACCAAACTAGTGTTCATGTGTATAAGGATGCACGTACAGCTGAAAGAAACCAAGAGAATATGGAAGTACGCTTGGATGCGAAAGTCTTTAATGAAGAAGATGTCCGTCAATTAGGTATCGAAGTAGGAGATTTTATTTCTTTTGATGCCCGCACACAAGTTACTGATTTAGGATTTATTAAGAGTCGTCATTTAGATGATAAAGTTTCTGCAGCTATTTTAATGAACCAATTGCGTCAAATCAAAGAAGATGGTTTAACACTGCCTTTTACTACACATTTCGCTTTTAGTACATTTGAAGAAGTCGGACATGGCATGAACAGCAATATTCCAAGTGAAGTGCTTGAATATTTAGCAGTGGACATGGGGGCGATGGGCGATGATCAACAGACAGATGAATATAGTGTTTCTATTTGTGTGAAAGATGGTTCAGGTCCGTATCATTTTGCTTTCCGTCAACATTTAGTACAATTATGTAAAGAAAATGCGATTGATTATAAGCTTGATATCTATCCGTATTATGCCAGTGATGCATCTGCGGCGCTTTCAGCTGGTGCCGAAGTTAAACACGCCTTATTCGGAGCAGGAATTGAATCTAGTCATGCCTACGAACGTACCCACATTGAATCTGTACAAGCGACGGAGCAATTAGTACATGCTTATTTATTTAGTCCATTAGTTTAAAGATTTTCTACAAAATTGATTCAAGCTGTTTTTTTACTTAAAAATTGTGCTATAATAAACCATACCATGACAAAATTGGAGTGAGTAAGATGAAAGAGGTTTCTAGAGAACATGCTGTAGAGTTATTACAAAATGAAGCCCAACGCATTCGCCGCTTAATAGCAAATCAAAAGAATAGTTTATGTGTCGCACATTGTAAAGCTTTTGAAGAAGTGGTGGATACGCAAATGTATGGTTTATCACGACAAGTTGCTTATGCGATTCAGTTAGGTATTTTAGATAGTACAGAAGGTCAACAAATTTTAAGTGACTTAGAAAAAAACTTAGATTTATTGTATCAAGAAGTTTATAAAGAACAGCATGTTGCAGAACAAAAAGATGAAGATATAACTTTAAAGTAGTTAAATATAATGGGGGGATAACGAAATAGCTTTGTGAGTTATTCCCTTTTTTATTCATAGTTTATGTAATTAGAAAGGAAATGGGGCGACCCAAGGATGATCCATTGTCAAAGAAAGTTAAGAAAAGACATTTATTAGATTATAGTATTTTAATTCCCTATTTAATTTTGAACGTTATTGGTTTGATGATGGTATATAGTGCATCATCATACTCACTTATATCACAAGGGAAAAATCCCATAACCGATATGGTCAAGCAAGCTATCTTTTTATTTCTAAGTATTATTTTGATGGGTATTTTATATAAAATGAAGCTTAGCATGCTGAAAAATTTGAAGTTTGTGCGGATATTTGTCGCACTTGTATTAGGTTTGATGGTGATTGCGTTTGCTTTTAAAACTGTTAATGGTGCCCATGGTTGGATTCAAATTCCTGGACTGGGAACGATTCAGCCGGTTGAGTTTTGGAAGTTTGTGATGATTTGGATGTTGGCTGCACAAATTTCAGATCGACAAGTATTGATACCTGATAAGATGGTTGATGCTGTAAAAATTCCTGTAGGGCTTTGTGCGTTGTCTATGGGAATTCTAGCATTATATCCCGATTTTGGGAACGCAGCGATTATTGCCTTACTGCTAATCGTAATGTTGATGATTAGTGGGATCAATTATCTTTATGGCTATATCATAGCGTTTGGTACTTTTGCGTTCAGTATCCTTACGATGTTTATTATTCGTATCACTAATGGTAGTTTTTTACCTTCTCACGTTGCCTCTCGTTTCGCAGTATTCCTAAATCCATTTAAAGATGAATTTGGCGACGGTCATCAATTGGTAAATGGCTATTATGCAATGTTTAATGGTCGATTATTTGGTTTAGGTTTAGGTAATAGTATCCAAAAGAAAGGCTTCCTGAGTTTTGCTGCTTCAACAGACTTTATTTTTGCGATTGTTGTAGAAGAATTAGGATTAATTGGTGCTATTTTCATTTTAGGTTTATTGTTGTTTTTAGTTGGACGAATTATTTTAATTGGTATTCGTTCAAATGATGCTTTTAATTCAATGATTTGTTTAGGCGTCGGTTCATTATTTTTGATTCAAATCTTCATCAATTTAGGTGGAATTACTGGTTTGATTCCATTAACAGGGATTACTTTTCCATTCTTTAGTCAAGGTGGTTCCAGTTTGATTGTTTTATCAGCCTGTGTTGGTTTAGTTTTAAATATCAGTGCTGATGAAAAGAAGAAAAAATTGATGTTGTATTGATAATAAATTTAAGGAGTGGTTCGATGAAGAAAGTATTAGTCGCAAATCGTGGTGAAATCGCAATACGTGTTTTTCGTGCATGTGCGGAATTAGGAATTGCAACAGTCGGTATTTATGCAGCTGAAGATGAATATTCTGTTCACCGTTTTAAAGCAGATGAAGCCTACTTAATCGGTGAAGGTAAAAAACCAATTGAAGCATATTTGGATATTGAAGGAATCATTCAAGTTGCCAAAGAAGCTGGTGCAGATGCGATTCACCCAGGTTATGGATTTTTATCTGAAAATTTAAAGTTTGCGAAACGTTGTCAAGAAGAAGGCTTGACATTCATCGGACCAAAGCTTGAACATCTAGATATTTTTGGTGATAAGATTAAAGCAAAAGAAGCGGCCGTGAAAGCAGGAATTCAATCTATTCCAGGAAGTGATGGTCCAGTAGACTCAGCAGATGAAGTGCTTGATTTTGCAAAAGATTATGGTTATCCAATTATGATCAAAGCTGCTCTTGGCGGTGGTGGTCGTGGGATGCGTGTAGCCTTTGATGACGCTCAAGCTTTAGAAGGCTACAACCGAGCAAAGAGTGAAGCTAAAGCCGCATTTGGTAGTGATGAAGTCTATGTAGAAAAATATATTGCTGATCCAAAACATATTGAAGTGCAGATTTTAGGTGATATGCATGGCAATGTTGTGCACTTATTTGAACGTGATTGCTCAGTACAAAGACGCCATCAAAAAGTGGTTGAAGTAGCTCCTTGTGTATCGTTATCAACTGAATTACGTGAAAAAATCTGTGGTGCGGCTGTTCAATTAATGAAACATGTCGGATATGTGAATGCCGGAACCGTAGAATTTTTGGTTAGCGGCGATGATTTCTATTTTATTGAAGTGAATCCGCGTGTCCAAGTAGAACATACAATTACGGAATTGATTACAGATATTGATATTGTCACTAGCCAACTTTTAATCGCTCAAGGTAAAGATTTACATAAATATATTCATATTCCACATCAAGAAAATATTTATCTTAAAGGCGCAGCAATTCAATGTCGGATTACAACCGAAGATCCATTAAATAATTTCATGCCTGATACTGGTAAAATCGATACCTATCGCTCACCTGGTGGCTTTGGTGTTCGCTTAGATGTTGGCAATGCTTATGCTGGGGCCATTGTTACCCCTTACTTTGATTCTTTATTAGTAAAAGTTTGTACGCATGGTGCTACTTTCCAAGCGGCGATTCAAAAAATGCAACGTTGCTTAAAAGAGTTTAGAATTCGTGGGGTAAAGACAAACATCCCATTTATGCAAAATGTCATTCATAATAAAGTCTTTCAATCAGGAAATGCCAAGACGACCTTTATTGACAATACGCCAAGTTTATTTGAGTTTTCTAGTACGCGAGATCGTGGGAATAAAACCATGAAATATATTGGTGAAATCACGATTAATGGTTTCCCAGGAATTGATAAAAAAGCAAAACCGTTCTTTGAAGTGCCGCGTGTACCAAACAAAATAGAAAGATCGAATCAAAAAATTGTCACAGCAAAAGATATTTTAGATAAAGAAGGACCGAAAGCTGTTTCAAAATGGGTTCAACAACAACAGTCTGTACTTTTAACAGATACGACCTTCCGTGATGCTCATCAAAGTTTACTAGCTACTCGAGTCCGAACACATGATATTGAAAAAATTGCAGCTCAAACGCAACTTTCCATTCCACAGTTGTTCTCAAGTGAAATGTGGGGTGGGGCAACTTTTGATGTAGCGTATCGATTCTTGAATGAAGATCCGTGGGAAAGATTACGTAAAATTCGTCAACAAATGCCGAATATCTTGATGCAAATGTTATTTAGAGGATCCAATGCGGTGGGATATTCGAATTATCCTGATAATGTTATTCAAGCTTTTATTAAAGAGTCAGCCAAGCAGGGGATTGATGTATTCCGTATTTTTGATAGTTTGAACTGGACTGCTCAAATGGAACCTAGTATTCAAGCAGTCTTAGATAGTGGTAAAATTGCTGAAGCGGCGATTTGTTACACAGGTGATATTAATGATCCGCTTCGTAGTAAATATGATATACATTACTATAAACAAATGGCTAAAGATTTGGAGAGTTTAGGTGCGCATATTATTGCGATTAAAGATATGGCAGGATTATTAAAACCACAAGCTGCTTATCGTTTAATTTCTGAATTGAAGGATACTGTGGATGTGCCAATTCATCTTCATACTCATGACACATCGGGTAATGCTATTATGACTTATGAAAAAGCAATTCAAGCAGGGGTAGATATTGTCGATGTGGCTATTTCTGCAATGAGTGCCCATACGAGTCAACCAAGCATGTCAAGTCTATACTATGCTTTATTGGGGGATAAGCGTGCACCACAAATGGATATTCAAAAAGTCCAAGCATTGAATCATTATTGGGAAGATGTGCGCCCATATTATCAAAGCTTTGAAAATGGCATGAACGCGCCTCAAACTGAAGTCTATTTACATGAAATGCCTGGTGGGCAATATTCTAATTTACAACAACAAGCAAAAGCGGTTGGCCTAAGTGATAAATGGGATGAAGTCAAGCAAATGTATCGTAAAGTGAACATGATGTTTGGGGATATTGTTAAAGTCACACCTTCTTCTAAAGTGGTAGGGGATATGGCCTTGTTTATGGTTCAAAATCAATTAACCGAAGAGGATCTTTACGAAAAAGGCGATACTTTAAGTTTCCCTGATTCAGTGGTTTCTTTCTTTGAAGGACAGCTTGGACAACCAGTTGGCGGTTTCCCTGAAAAACTACAAAAAATTATTTTGAAAGGCCGTCCAACTATAACTGTGCGTCCCGGCCAATTAGCACCTGCTGTTGATTTTGAAAAGGTACGTAATGAATTAGCTGAAAAAGTAGGCTTTACTCCTAAAGATGAACAAGTTTTGAGTTACTTGATGTATCCACAGGTCTTTTTAGATTACTGTAAAGCCTATGATCAATTTGGTGAAGTTAAGCTATTAGATACACCAACTTTCTTCTATGGTATGCGTTTAGGCGAAAAAATTAATGTTGAAATCGAAAAAGGAAAAGTATTAATTATTCGGTTAGATGAAATTGGTGAAGCAGACGAAGAAGGTAATCGTATTTTGTTCTTTAACTTAAATGGTCAAAGACGTGAAATTGTGGTAAATGATAAATCTATTCAAAGTACCATTGTTCATCGTAAAAAAGCTGAACCAACAGATAAAAATCAATATGGTGCGACAATGTCCGGCTCTGTTTTACAAGTATTAGTGAACAAAGGTGATCATGTGAAAAAAGGCGATATCTTGATGATTACTGAAGCGATGAAAATGGAAACAGAAATTGCAGCACGTTTTGATGGGGTAGTCAATCATTTATATGTTCATCCTGGTGAAACCATTCAATCAGGTGATTTACTTATCGAATTAAAATAGTATGAAATTGGAGGGATTGAAATGAAATATCGTAAATTATCATTTATGATTATTTTTATTTCAGTCCTTCTTGCTGTATATTTACAGCCGATTTTTTATCCGATTAAGACGAAAATAACCTCTCAATCCAATGCGATTAAACTAAACCAGCCTAGGCCGCAACAAAATACTGAAAACATTGCAGCTGATATTTATGCACAGATGATTGGTCAAGATATTCAAACAATACGTGAAAAATTACCAAAAGAATTACAAAATGTTGATACAGGCTATGGGTATACCGAATATTTATTTGCCAATCAACATCAAAATTTTGATTTATTAACGAATCATAATGGTAAAATTCAAGAATTAACAGTTTTCGGTAACAAAGGGAAAGTAGGAAATAATTTTCATTTGGGGATGGACTTAGAAGATTTATTATCGCAAGCTGTCATCTCTAGTTCTTTGTCCATTAAAATACAAGATAAAGAATACCAATTTGAATTATCAGAAGAAGATTTGAATTATCGGCCTTTTATTAGCTACAATAATCAAGTCTATGCTATCTGCTATTTTCATCCAATTACTGGGAAATTGTTTGCTATTCGATACCTAGACGCACATTATCTGTTAAAAGTAGCTCCTTACCAACTTATAAAAGGTCCGTACGAAACTTATGAAAATGAAAATCGACTAGCAAATTGGGAAGCGTTAAGTGTTCAAAAAGCGAATTATTTCTTGACTTTATTCAGTCGCCTTGATGAAAAGAAATATCAATTAGATGATTCTGAGTCAGCGAGTGTTGCCAATGAAGCATTAGCCCAGTTTGAGCAAAGTCCTGAAAAAGTATTAAGTACTGCAAGGATACTTCAGTTAAAAGAGATGCGCACACAAAGAACGGAACCATTTTTTACATTTACAACGGATGAGATGAAACATTTAACGGATTTGCTTCAGTTAGGTAATGTTCGCGGCATCTTTTTAGCACCAAGTATTGATTGTATGGATGTCGCTATGCAATTACAAACCAATCCTATCTTACATAACAAATTAACAAATAATCAGTCAAAAGTATTAAGTATTGCATTTCATAAACAAGATATGTTAGTCTTAATACTGGATGAAGGATAAAATAAAGGGGGAATTTTGTGTGATTATTAATGAGGAATTAATCACATTAGATGAAAAAGTCGATGAATTGCTCGCTAATATTGTACATTCGGATACCTTTCAGCAATATATCAAAGCACAAGATGCCTTGAATCAAGATAACGATTTACAAAAGGACATTCTTGAATTTCAGCATAAAAAAAATCGCTTTGAAGAAGTGGAACGTTTTGGTGCTTATTTGCCAGAATATAAACAAATCCGGCGAGAATTACAACGTGCCAAGCGTAAGATGGATATGCAACCTCAAATGATTGCTTTTCGTCGGTCTGAAACAGCCTTACAAGGGATATTAGATGAGATTTGTCTAGAAATGAGTACAGTTATTTCTGATGATATTAAAGTTGACGCAGGGAATCCTTTTTTTATTCGTCAAAATCATCATGGGTGTGGAGGAAGTTGTCATGTCTGAAAATGAATCAGCATTTGAAATAACCAAAAGACGAGGGATTATTGTCTGGGTTTACTCACTTAGACAATTAAAAAGCTTAAAACGTTTTGGGTTAGTTCATTATATTTCTAAAAAATCAAAATATGTTTGTCTTTATGTAAACGAAGAGAAGGTAGAAGAAGTGATAAAAAAAATTGAGAAGCTACATTTTGTACGCCATGTTGAACCTTCTTATCGTCCGGATATTGAAATGAATTTTGCAGAACGAATTGGTACCAAAAAAGCGTATCAAGTCGATGATGATGGCTATGAAGTAGAAGAGTTAAATACAACTATTCGTCTAGCAGATGAGGTGTTTTAGGGGGAGTTATGCGAGTTATTTCTGGAAAATACCGCTCAAGAAGATTAAAAAGTTTGAGTGGTGATAATACTCGACCAACTACTGACAAAGTAAAAGAATCCATGTTTAATATGATTGGACCATACTTTGAAGGTGGGATTGTTTTAGATTTATTTTCTGGCAGTGGTGCATTAGCGATTGAGGCAATCTCTCGAGGGTGTTCACATGCTTATTGTGTGGATCGAAATTTTTCAGCAATCAAGATTATTAAAGAAAATATCGCACTTACTAAAGAAGCAGAATTATTTTCGGTGATTAAAGCTGATGCCAATAAAGCGATTGAACGTTTTAGACAAGAAGGACTTGAATTTGATTATGTTTTTTTAGATCCACCTTATGCAAAACAAGAAATTGAAAAACAATTAGAAAGGCTTCAAGAATATACGCTTTTAAGCAAGGATGCCATCATCGTTTGCGAAACGGATCATCAGGTTGAATTAGCCGATGAAATTGGTCAACTAAAACAAGTTCGTAAACAAAGTTATGGCATTTGTAAAGTAACTATTTTTGAAATGGACAATAATCATGACTAAGAAAATTGCCTTGTTTCCAGGTAGTTTTGATCCATTAACATTAGGACACCTGGATACAATTGAAAGGGCGAGTCATTTATTTGATGAAGTGATTGTAGGTATATTTACGAATACTTCAAAACATTCTTTTTTTACAATCGAAGAAAAGGTTGACTTAATTCGTGAAGCATGTGCCTATCTTCCAAACGTACGAGTTATTGCTAAACAGGCTGATTTAACTGTAAATATTGCTCAGGAATTAGGAGCCAAATATCTGGTACGTGGTATTCGTAATATGAAAGATTATGAATACGAACGTGAAATCATGGAAATGAACTATCATCTGGATGATACAATTGAAACAGTCTTCTTTTTAGCAAAGTCTAAGTACACCCATATCAGCTCTAGTTTAATTAAAGAAGTCGTTTATTTTGGTGGCGATGTTTCTGATTATTTACCTAAAAATATTGATGAGGCGATTCGGAGGAAACAAAATGAGAGCTAAAAAATTTAAAAAGATTGTCAGTATGCTCGTTTTTCTGATTCTTCTGTTAGCTTTTTTCTTTTATCCTGTCAATCGTTATGTGGAAAAACCTGGTGGCATTGTAGATTTGAGTACTCTTGTCAAAATTAATAATCAGAAAGACAAGGAAAAAGGTTCATTTTCGCTGACTTATGTGACTTTCCAACAAGCTAGCTGCTATCAATTGCTCAGAGCAAATTTTGAACCATTCTGGGATGTTTTATCTTATGAACAAGTGCTTGGCGGCTCAACAAACCAAGAAAGCTATGACTTTTTACAAAACTATTATTTTGAGAATGCCCAACAAATGGCTGTATATAATGCCTTTAAAGCTGCCAACGAAAAAGCGACCATCCAATTTAATGGGTTATATGTTTTAGATTTCGTGGATGGGTCAAAAGCAAAGAAACAACTAAAAGTGGGCGATATCATCACCCATGTCAATGGTCAAAAACTTGAAAACAGTCTTACTTTATTTCAACTTTTAAAGAGCGAAAAACCTGGCAATCAACTAAAACTAACTGTTAAAAGAGGAAATAAAGCATTAACATTGGACATCACGTTAATGAAAGATGCGCAAAATCAAGCGAAGTTAGGAATTATTATTGGTAGTGCCATTGATTTGAAAACAAGTAAAAAAGTAGCATTTGACGCAGAAGGTTTTGGTGGCCCTTCTGCAGGTTTAATGTTTACACTCGAAATTTATGAACAATTAACCAAAGAAAATATTCGCCATGGTCAAAAAATCGCCGGCACTGGTACGATGGATGAGCTCGGTAATGTTGGCCAAATTGGTGGTATAGATAAAAAAATAGTGAGTGCTGATAAAGCTGGTGTTGAAATTTTCTTCGTACCAAAAGATCAACAAAAAGAAGATGACAATGAAAAAATCGCCAAAAAAGTAGCTAAACAAATTCATACAAAGATGAAGATTGTTCCTGTTGCTACATTTAATGAGGCACTGACTTACTTAAAAAATCAGAAATGAGGAATCAAAATGGAAATTATGAGAGAATTACCGATTGTGGATGCTTACCACTTTGATAATAATGTAGAAGAAGGTGAACAAACACAAATTCAAGTTGCTTTTGTTCCACTAGCAGCTAACAACCCAGAATTTACAGAAAATAATACGCTATTAGGTGCTCAAGTGCAATATAAACTTGTGTTAGGTTCATTTAAAATTTCAGGTCAAATTCGTCAGGTTAATCATATTAAAGATCGTAAAATTACGTCTCCAGAGGATTTATCGCATGAGGAATCTGAAGAATTAGTTGAACCAATATTTGATGTTTTACGACGTTTAACTTATGAAGTAACTGAAATTATCACCGATGAACCGGGTATTAACCTTGAATTTAATTCTGAGTTTGAAAGTGACAGACAACAAGGAGAGTAATAATGTTTACCAATCAAGCACAATTTGTTTTGTATGTTTCTGATGTGAAAAAGGCTGCAGATTTTTGGCAGTCAGTTGGCTTTGAGATTTTGACAGTTGAAGAAATGGATGGCAGTTTAGTTGCTGAAATTACGCCTTGCAAAGGTAGTCCATTGACCTTCAGTTTGTATGATCGCCAATTTGTGGAAGAACATGCGCATCAAGTGAATACCAATGCACCGCAAATTATGTTTTTCGCAGAAGATATTGTAAAATTATATCAAAAGATGCAAGAAAAACAGGTGGAAGTCGGACAATTAATGCAACTAGATGAAAAGCGTTATATCTTTAATTTTGTCGATTTAGAAGGCAATTATTTTGCAGTCACTGGCAATTAATTTGCGCTTGCTAATCCTTTCAAGAGTGAGCACAGTTTTGTGGTTCACTCTTTTTATTTAAAACGATATTAAAGGAGTATAAAAATGGAGCAATTTATTATTCAACAATTAGTGACAGAACTTGTACCAATTACTAAGGTACAGATTGAAGCTGTTTTAAATCTATTGGCTGATGGTGCAACAATTCCTTTTATTGCGCGCTATCGAAAAGAAAAAACGGGCAGTCTAGATGAAGTGCAAATTAAAAATATTCAAGATCGCTATCAATATTTAGAAAATCTACAAAAACGTAAAGAAGAAATCATTGAAAATATTTCAAATCAAGGAAAACTAACAGAAGAATTGCGCGCAGAAATATTAGCTGCTAATGTTTTACAAAAACTTGAAGACTTATATCGTCCTTACAAACAAAAGAAAAGAACAAAAGCAACTATTGCTAAAGAAAATGGGTTAGAACCATTATCAGAAGCAGTATTTCAAAATCAAGATCAGGCTGTTTTGGAAAAGATGGCGCAATTAAGCACGAATGAAGCGGTACCTACGCTAGATGATGTGTGGAACGGGGTACATGAAATACTGGCCGAAAAAATTGCGGATGAAGCAAAATATCGTGAATGGATTCGCAACTTCACCTATAAAAATGGTCAGTATACCTGCCAAGTAAAAGATGAGTTATTAGATGAAAGAAAAGTATATGAAATCTATTATGAATTTAACCAACCAATCAAATCTATGGTTTCACATCGTATCTTAGCGACCAATCGCGGTGAAAAAGAAGGCATCTTAAAAGTCAGTCTAGAAGTAGATACAAATAAAATCCATGAATATCTGGCTAAACATATTATTCCGAAAAAGGCCAATGAATTGGTTGTTGAAAAATTAACTGCTGCCTACCAAGATGCCTATAAACGATTTATTCAACCTGCTATTGAACGAGAAATCAGAAATGAACTGACAGCCAAAGCGGATGAACAAGCGATTGAAGTCTTTGGTGAAAATCTTAGAAATCTATTACTACAATCGCCATTAAAAGGAAAAGTTGTCATGGGATTTGACACAGCTTATCGAACAGGTTGTAAATTAGCGATTATGGACGCAACTGGTAAAGTATTAGCAATCGATGTGATTTATGCAACAATGGGCTCAGAAAAACAATTAAAAGAAGCGGCTAAAAAGTTCATTCAATTAATCGAGGACTATCAAGTAGAAATGGTAGCCATCGGGAATGGAACAGCCTCAAGAGAATCTGAACAATTTGTTGCCGAACAATTGAAAAAAATCAATCGTAAAGTTTATTACATCATTGTAAATGAAGCGGGGGCCTCTGTCTATTCCGCTAGTGAAGTCGCTCGAGCAGAATTTCCAGATTTACAAGTTGAGCAAAGAAGTGCTGTTAGTATTGGTCGGCGTTTACAAGATCCATTAGCAGAATTAGTAAAAATCGATCCAAAGGCGGTGGGGGTTGGTCAATATCAGCACGATGTATCACAAAAACAATTAGCTCAGCAACTGGACTTTGTTGTTGAGACGGTGGTTAACCAAGTGGGCGTCAATGTTAATACAGCTTCAAGCCAATTGCTTGCAAGAATCGCTGGACTGAATAAGACAACCGCGCAAAATATTGTCACTTATCGGGAAGAAAATGGCGCATTTAGTCAAAGAAATCAATTGAAGAAAGTGCCACGTTTGGGTCCTAAAGCTTTTGAACAAGCAATTGGATTTTTACGTATTCCAAATGGGAAAAATATTCTTGATAATACGCCAATTCACCCAGAAAGCTACCAGGCAACTAAGGATTTGCTTGATGCTTTGAATATTAATATTACTATGCTTGATACACCGGAAGCAAAGAGCCAATTACAAAAAATAGATATCAAACAATTATCGGAAAAATTAGCCATCGGTCGTGAAACCTTACAGGATATTATAGATTCCTTGCTTAAACCAGGTCGCGATTTACGAGAAGACATGCCAGCGCCTATTTTACGTTCGGATGTGTTATCAATTGAAGATTTAAAAGTTGGGATGAAGCTACAAGGCACTGTGCGTAATGTGATAGATTTTGGGGCGTTTGTCGATATTGGTGTGAAACAAGATGGCTTAGTTCATATCTCTAAACTAAGTGATCATTTTGTTAAACATCCAAGTGAAGTCGTTGCAGTAGGAGATATTGTTCAAGTATGGATTACCAGTGTTGATACTCAAAAAGGGCGAATCGGCTTATCTATGCTTGCGAGTGATGGGCATGAATAATCAAGAATTAACTCAACTTGTTCAACAGATTTCACTTGAGTTTTTTAAAAGACCTTTCCTGCATCGTGCGATATTTAATAAAAGATTGAAAACAACAGGTGGGCGATATCACTTGAACGATCATCATATTGATATCAATCCTTTACTTTTAAATGTAGATAAAGCAATATTATATGGTGTCATTAAGCATGAATTGTGTCATTATCATCTTCATTTACAAGGCAAAGGTTATCGCCATGCTGATCAAGACTTTAAAAAGCTATTACAAGCAGTAGGTGGATTACGCTATACACCAAGGTTACAACAGCCAAAATTCCACTATCAATGCATAGTTTGTCAGCAAGATTATTTCCGAATGAGACGCTTGGATGTGCGTAAATATGCATGTGGAAAGTGTGCCGGTCGCTTAGAATTAATAAAAGACTATTAAAAAGTTTTTTAAAGTGTATTGAAAAGAATTGATATTTCATGTGTTTTGTTAGATAATGAATTGTCTTTTGCCTTGTAATATCAATTATTTGACAAAAAACACGTGAAAGATTATAAAATTGCTATATTGAAAATACGAAAAGAGGCAACTTAATGATTAATAAAGATCAAATTTATCACTTTGTTGGGATTAAAGGTTCTGGAATGAGTTCTTTAGCTTTAGTTCTTCATCAAAAAGGCTATCATGTTCAAGGTTCTGACGTGGAACAATATTTCTTTACACAACGTGATTTAGAAAAAGCAAACATTTTAATTTTGCCATTCAACGCTGATAATGTAAAAAAAGAATATATTGTGATCGCGGGAAATGCATTTCCTGATACTCATCCTGAAATCGCACGTGCTAAAGAAATTGGTGCTACTGTGATTCGCTACCACGATTTTATCGGTAAATTTATTGAACAATTTACAAGTATTGCCATTACTGGATCTCATGGTAAAACAAGTACGACTGGATTACTTGCCCATGCGATGTCTGGTGTGGTACCAACAAGCTATTTAATTGGTGATGGTACGGGTCATGGTGAACCTGCTGCTACTCATTTTGTTTTTGAAGCATGTGAATATCGCCGTCATTTCTTAGCCTATTCACCTGATTATGCGATTATGACGAATATTGATTTTGATCATCCAGATTATTATGAAAGCATTGAAGATGTGTTTACGGCTTTCCAAAGTTTAGCTCATCAAGTTAAAAAAGCGATTTTTGCTTATGGCGATGATGTTTACTTACGGAAATTACAAGCTGAAGTACCAATTTATTACTATGGTCTTAAAGATACCGATGATTTCCAAGCTAAAAATATTGAACGCACAACGACTGGTTCACAATTTGATGTGTATCACGGTACTGAATTTGTTGGTCATTTTGCTATTCCTGCTTTTGGTGAACATAATATTAAAAATGCGTTAGGTGTTATTGCAGTATGTTTTGTTGAAGGTTTTGATATGAAATTAATTGCTGATGAGTTAAAATCATTTGCAGGTGTCAAAAGGCGTTTTAGTGAGAAGAAAGTGGCGGATATGACAATCGTGGATGATTATGCGCATCATCCAGCAGAAATTGCAGCTACGATTGATGGCGCGCGTCAAAAATATCCAGATAAGCAAATCGTCGCTGTCTTCCAACCACATACTTTTACACGCACAATTGCTTTACTTGATGAATTTGCTCAAGCACTTGATTTAGCTGATGAAGTTTATCTATGTGATATCTTTGGTTCAGCACGTGAAAAATCTGGTCAAGTAAGTATTGAAGACTTATCTGCAAAAGTGAAAAAAGGTGGAACAGTCTTAAAAGAAGAAAATATGTCTCCTTTATTAAATCATGAAGATAGCGTCATTATCTTTATGGGCGCAGGTGATGTACAAAAATTTGAAATTGCCTACGAAAACCTATTAAGCAAAACAACGCGAAATGTTTTATAAGAAAAACTTTAACCAGCTTGAATTTGATTTTGAGCTGGTATTTTTTATTTTAAATTCAAGTATCAAACTTGCACTTTTCTCTAGATTTGATTAAAATAATTGTAATGAAATATTTGGAGGAATGAAATTTGAATATTGGTAAACCTAGAAAGCTTGGTAAAACAATTGAGGAGATAGAAGAGGGCGATTCGTTATCATTAACCGAATCTATTGAAGACCAGCAACTCTTACTATACTTAGGACTTACAAATGATGCGAATCCATTGTTTATTCAACATGACTATGCACAACAAACAGAATTTGAAAGACCAATTGTGCCTATGGTGATGTTAAGTGGCATTATTGCGAGTGCGATTTCTAAGCACTTGCCTGGTCTGGGATCACATATTGTGAATTTCTCAATGAATTTAATTGAGCCTATTTATCATTATGAAACTTTGACCTTTAATTTTGAGGTAATCAAGGTGGACAAGATGAAAAATGTCGTAACCATTTCTGTTGAAGGAAATAATCAAGAAGGAGATCGCGTACTAGATTCAGTTGTTATGGTTCAGCCGCCATTGATTGTTCATCCAAACACCGAAAATCATGATGAATTGGTTAATGAGTAACTTCAAATAATGAAATGAGGGAAAATTATGAATCAGGAATATACTACAACTACAGGATTAAATCGTTTTTTTGCAAAAGTATATGGCATTTTTGGAGTAGGACTTGCCATTAGTGCACTTGCTGCTTATCTTTGTTCGACAGTTTTTGTCAATCAATTTTTAGCTACAGTCAATCAAATGACTTTTATCTTATTATGGGTTTTTGAAATTGTCTTGGTCTTAGTGATTGGTCGTCAAGCTTTTAAAAATCCAGCTTTAACATTAGCCGGTTTTATTGTTTATTCACTATTAAATGGAGTGACGCTCTCTGTTACTTTATTGGTGTATGACTTTGGTACAGTGACATCAGCTTTTGCGGCTAGTTCTTTAACCTTTGTTGTAATGGCTGTCTTTGGCATCTTTACTAAGAAAGATTTATCCGGCATGGCGCGGGCGTTATATTCTTTTTTAATTGGTGCATTAGTGGTCATCTTAGTCAATATTTTTATGCAAAGTAGTGCCGTTGACTATTTTATTTCTTTTGTACTTGTCATTATCTTTAGTGGTTTGACTGCTTATGATAATCAACGTATTCGTGAAGCTTATTTTAGCTATCAAATGGAAAACGATTTTGGTATTGCTACTTTTATGGCTTTACAGTTATATTTAGACTTTATTAACTTATTCTTGGCATTTGTTCGTATCTTTGGTAGAGATTAGTAGGATTAGAAGCGGTGGTTTTTCCTAATTTTAGGATGAATCACCGCTTTTTTGCGTAATATGTAAATGAATTTAGCTATGGATCTATATATGGAAAAGTGATTTTGTGGTATAATAAATTATATGTTAGCCATAAAAATTATTCCAATATCCTATACTGTGTAAGGATGTAGACAGATGATTGTTATGATGAAATAGATTCACTTAGTTTGTTATTGCACATGGCGTTATTTTTAATTGTAAACTTTGGTTATATTAAAATCAGTTCGACAAAGTAAGAGACGCCAATTTATATCAGATATAATTCAAAAGTAATCATTTTAGTGAATCAGAAGTTTTGGAGGATATGCTATGAAAAAACAGAGTACTTATAAAATAGTATTAAAGATATTATTGATACCATTAGTATTACTTGTTTTAGCTGTTGGGTTATATAAGACAGGTGTTTATCGTTTTGATTTTGTTAAAGATATGTATAAAAAAATTGATTTTAAAATGACTACTAAGGAACTAAGTATTCCTAAAGATGCTCTTGCCTTTTCAGTGTATGATATGGAACAAGAAAAATATTTATTTTATGAAGGCGATAGTCAGTTACCTACCGTTGCAAGTTTATCAAAACTTTTTAGCATTGAATATGCTTTAGAAAAAGTAAGTTTGGAAGAAGTTGTTGCTGTGAAACAAGAAGTACTCGAACTTGTACCTGAAGGATCTTCTTTAGCAAATTTACGTTCAGGAGAATATACTGTAAAACAACTCATACAGGCAATGCTTGTACCTTCTGGAAATGATGCTGCCTATGCACTTGGATATTACATTGCTAAAAAAGAAATAGGCGAGGGCTATTCACCAACAGAGTATATTCACTATTTTATGAATAATCTCAATGAATATTTAATGGCGAAAGGTTATTCAAAAACACGATTATATGATGATCCAAGTGGCGCCTCTATGCAAGCAGATACACATTTAGTAGATATTAATCGTGTTGCATTAAAACTTTTGCAACTTGATTTTGTCAGAGAGTGTATTGGACGTGCTACTTTCTCAATTCAAACATCTCAAGGAGAATTCACTTGGAAAAATACGAATAAATTTTTAGACAAACATTCGCCATATTACAATGCAAATGTTAAAGGAATGAAAACAGGAACGATGGCAGGTTCCTATAATATAGTTGTGCTATATGAAAAAGATGGCAAGGAATACCTGATTACTTGTTTAGCTGCATTATCAGATATAGGCAGATATAAGGCAGTTCAGTCAGCTATTAATACAATTATTAAATAAAAAGAGTTATTGTTTTGGGAACACCTACAGTTTATAGGGAGAAAGAATATGCAACATTCAACGAAAGATGAATTAGAAAAGGCATTAAAAGCATTATTATTAAAGAAGCCTTTAGATAAAATAACAATTACTGATTTGGCAAAGCAATGCGGAATTAGTCGCATGGCTTTTTATTATCATTTTAAAGATATTTATGATTTAGTCGAATGGGCTTGTATAGAAGATGCCAAACGTGCTCTTAATGGGAAGAAAACCAAAGATACTTGGCAAGCAGGATTACTAGATATTTTTGCAGCCATTTATGAAAACAAACCATTTATCATGAATGCTTACCACTCAATTAATCGTGAGCAACTAGAAACTTTTCTGTATCAGCGAACGTTTGAATTACTTTTTGATGTAGTTGAGTCACAGGTGAAAGATCATCATATTTCAAAAAGTGATCAAGAATTCATCGCCCAATTTTACAAATATAGTTTTGTTGGTCTAGTGCTTGAATGGATTAATCAGGGGATGACTGCAGATTATCGTCCCTTAGCTAAAAAAATGATTACCCTGATGGAAGGGGCCATCGATACAGCCATCAACAAATTTGAAAAATAGCAATAATTTTATCAATTTTGTTATATTGTAAACTATTTAGTTCAAAAATTTTATCATTCAAGCTAAATTGTAAATGGTTTCTCTTTTTTAATCGCGTTATGATGAACTTGTGAAATGATTAGAAAAGAGGTCATGGATATGTCAAAAAAATTCAAACTTGGTCTTACTAGTGCCTTAATTGCCGGAAGTAGTGTGGCAGCTTATCAGTTAGCTAAAAAAAGACAAGCAAACGTGACAAAAAAAGCTGATGCTAACAAAGCTGAGGCAAAACGACTAGCTGAATATCGCAATACAGAAAGAGGGCTAGATGGACGCAACAGCAAGGGTATTTATTATACAAGTGGGAACTATGAAGCTTTCGTCACTCCTGAAAAACCAAAAGGCATCGAAGAAAAACATGCTTATTTAGTTGGTAGTGGACTTGCCTCTTTAGCCGCTGCTTGTTTCTTGGTTCGCGATGCTCAAATGCCTGGCGAAAACATCCATATTTTAGAAGCGATGGATATTGCTGGTGGTGCTTGTGATGGTATTTTAGATTCCACACGCGGTTACATTATGCGTGGTGGACGTGAAATGGAAAATCACTTTGAATGTTTATGGGATTTATTCAGAAGCGTTCCATCACTTGAAAAACCAGGATTATCGGTATTAGATGAATATTATCGCTTGAACAAAGAAGATCCAAACTATTCTTTATGTCGTGCAACAGAAAATCGTGGTCAGGATGCACATACAGATGGTAAGTTTAATCTAAGTCAAGAAGGCGTTATGCAAATTATGAAACTCTTCTTCACTAAAGACGAAGACCTATATGACAAGCGAATTGATGAAGTCTTTGATGATGAAGTCTTTAACTCTAATTTTTGGTTATATTGGCGTACGATGTTTGCGTTTGAAAATTGGCATTCAGCATTAGAAATGAAATTATACTTCCAACGTTTCATTCATCACATTGCTGGTTTGCCTGATTTTTCTGCATTGAAATTTACGAAATACAATCAATATGAATCTTTAATTTTACCAATGCAAAAATATTTGGAAGATCATGGGGTGACTTTCCAATTTAATACGAAGGTAACTAATGTCGTATTCAAATTTGAAAATGGTCAAAAAATTGCTTCACGTATTGAATGTTTAGTGAATGATGAAGCTCAAACAATTGAACTTACAACGAATGATTATGTATTTGTAACGAATGGAAGTTGTACAGAAAGCACCATTTATGGTAGTCAAGATCAAGTACCAACAGGAGATGCTGAAATTCGTGAAAGTGGCTGTTGGCAATTATGGAAAAATATTGCGAAACAAGATCCTAGTTTTGGCCATCCAGAAAAATTCTGCTCAGATATCTCTAAAACCAATTGGGAGTCTGCTACGATTACTTTAAAAGATGATCGCATTATTCCTTATATTACCAATATTTGTAAACGCGATCCACGAACAGGAAAAGTGGTTACTGGTGGTATTGTCAGCTGTAAAGATTCTTCATGGTTGTTAAGCTGGACTATTAATCGTCAAGGTCAATTCAAAGACCAACCAAAAGATGAAGTCTGCGTCTGGGTATATAGCTTATTTACTGATGTGAAAGGTGATTATATTCAAAAACCAATGAAGGAATGTACTGGTAAAGAAATTACAGAAGAATGGTTATATCATTTAGGTGTGCCAATTGAAATGATTAACGAGTTAGCAACTAATCATACTGTCTGTGTGCCAACAATGATGCCTTATATTACAGCATTCTTCATGCCTCGTGCCAAAGGGGACCGTCCTGATGTGATTCCTGATGGTTGTGTAAACTTTGCTTTCTTAGGTCAATTTGCTCAAACACCACGTGATACAATCTTTACTACAGAATACTCTGTTCGTACGGCAATGGAAGCTGTCTATGGTTTATTTGCAATTGAGCGCGGCGTCCCTGAAGTTTGGGGTAGTGTCTATGATGTTCGTGCGCTATTAAATAGTAGTGTGTGCTTAATGGATGGTAAATCACCACTTGATATTGAATTGCCATTTGGTTTAGATGCTTTGAAGAAACCGATAATTAAGAAAATTCAAGGGACCATTTTGGAAGACCTTTTCCTTAAATACGGTGTATTGCGAAAGGATATGCTTTAATAAATAGTATAAACAAAAAAGCTTGGGGAAAAATCTCCAAGCTTTTTTTGCAATTTCAAAGTGTTCTTCCTTTAATTTATTTGTTCGCGCAAACAAATATAATGGAGGCAAAGCAATGATTGAGAAATGGATGAAATTACAAGCAATCGAAAAAGAAATCAATCAAGGATTATCTCAGCCTTAAAGACAATTCCTGAAGCCATCTTACTTAACGAATTTTATGTTTTATATTTTTTAAATCAATCTCAAGGTCAAAGTTTAACAGTGAGTGATTTAAGTATTAGTGCAACTTCCTGAATGCTCGTGAAATTTGAAGAAAGTTGTCGCGTAATTGAGCGAAAAGCAGGCGAAGATAAACGAGAAGTACAGATTATCTTGACTGATAAAGGCAAAGATTTATTAAAAGAAGGCATTATCCTAATTGAAGACGTCTTATCACATTATCAATTAGATAAAATGGAAATAATTATCGAAAAATAAGTGAAATCACACTACAAGAATTTCATTTTCTGCTACAATAGAAAAGGAAGAAATGAATAACAATTAAAAGAGGTGCGATTGTGAGTCAGAAAAAGATTCTTTTAGTCGATGGCAATAGTGTGGCATTTCGAGCATTTTATGCGCTATATAATGTCATGGATAATTTTAAAAACGCAGATGGCTTATATACAAATGCGATTTTTACGTTCAAAAACATGTTTGAGAAGATCTTATTACAAGAACAGCCAACCCATGCTTTAGTGGCTTTTGACGCTGGTAAGACGACATTTCGAACGGAGATTTTTAAAGATTATAAAGCTGGACGTACCAAAACGCCAAGTGAATTTAGAGAACAAATGCCTTTCATTAGACAGCTAATTCATGGATTTGGTGTCAAAGAATACGAGCTTCCTAACTATGAAGCGGATGATATTATCGGCACCTTAGCGACAAAAGCTAGTCATGAAGGATTTGATGTCATTGTTGTTTCTGGAGATCGTGACTTAACACAGTTAGTAAGTGACAAGATTACTGTGTATATTACCGTCAAAGGAATGACAGAGTTAGAAGTTTGTACACCCACTTTTATCGCCGAAAAATATGATGGCCTTACACCAAAGCAAATTATTGACTTAAAGGGGCTAGCAGGTGATAAATCCGATAACTTACCTGGTGTCACTAAAGTCGGTGAAAAAACAGCGATTAAATTATTAAAACAATATGAGTCTGTTGAAGGTATTTATGAACACATTGATGCGTTTAAGCCAAGCAAGATGAAGGAAAACTTAATCAATGATAAAGAACAAGCCTTCATGTCTAAACAATTAGCGACCATTAATGTGCAAGCACCGGTTGAGATTACTTTGGCAGATTTAGCTTATCAAGGTATGAATGAAAACGAGTTAATTGAACTCTATCGAAAATTAAACTTTCAATCATTTTTAGATAAAATGAATGTAGTTATGGATGATCATGAAATGGAAGAAATCACTTATGAATACATTCAAGAATGGCCAAATGATTTACCAGAAGCTGAAAAGTTAGCATTATATGTTGAAATGCTTGGGGAAAATTATCATTTAGAAGATATTGTGGGATTTGCCTTTGGTACTTCAGAAAAAATCTATGTGAGTGATAATCTTGATATTTTAAGTAGCCCAGAATTTATTGATTATGTGCAAAAGGCCGTGCAATTGATTACTTTTGACATGAAGTGCCAAAAAATTGCGCTTTCTCGATTTGGGGCAAAGAATGTTTCGTTTACTTTTGATACTTTATTGGCTGCCTATTTATTGGATACAACCGATAATAGTAGCGATATTAGCAGTGTGGCCCATAATTATGGTTTGACAGAAATTTTAAGTGATGAGCAAGTTTATGGTAAAGGTGCGAAAAAAGGGCTGCCTACTCATCCAGATGACTTTTATGAACATTTAGCTCGTAAAATCGACACCTTACATCGTTTAGTGCCTATTTTAACGAAAGAGTTGGAAAATAGAAATCAATGGCACCTATTTACCGATATGGAGATGCCATTAGCCGATGTTTTAGCCAAAATGGAAATGACAGGTATTAGTGTTGACCCTTCACGATTGCAGCAAATGAAACAAGATTTTGCTGTTCGTTTAGCGGAAATTGAACAAAATATTTACGACTATGCAGGTAAAGAATTCAATATTAACTCTCCAAAACAATTAGGTGTGATTTTATTTGAAGAGTTGAGCCTACCAGTTATTAAGAAAACGAAAACGGGTTATTCTACGGCTGTTGATGTGTTGGAACAGTTAAAATCATCTCATCCAATAATTGAACAAATATTAAGTTACCGCCAATTAGCAAAATTACAATCAACCTATATTGAAGGTTTGCTAAAAGTGATTCAATTAGATGGCAAGATTCATACACGTTATATTCAGACTTTAACGCAAACCGGGCGCTTAAGTTCCGTTGATCCGAATCTGCAAAATATTCCAATCCGCTTAGAAGAAGGGCGGAAAATACGTCAAGCCTTTGTACCTAGCCATGAAGATTGGGTTATGTATTCATCCGATTATTCACAAATTGAGTTACGTGTACTTGCAGATATTTCTGATGATGAACACTTAAAAGAAGCATTTATCCATGGCCAAGATATTCATACTTCTACTGCTATGCGGGTTTTTGGTATTGATGATCCTAGCAAAGTAACAAGCAATATGCGCCGGGATGCTAAAGCGGTAAACTTCGGTATTGTCTATGGTATTTCTGATTTTGGCCTATCTCAAAACTTAGGTATTTCAAGGCAAGCAGCGAAAAAATATATTGATACGTATTTTGAACGCTATCCGAATGTCAAAAAATATATGCAAGATATCGTCGCAAAGGCTAAAGAAGATGGTTATGTTGAAACGTTATATCATCGTCGTCGTTATTTACCAGATATCCATGCTAAAAACTTTAATGTGCGCTCATTTGCTGAAAGAACAGCCATTAATTCCCCGATTCAAGGAACTGCTGCCGATATTTTAAAAAAGGCGATGATTGAATTAGATAAACGACTACAAACAAGTGAGATCCAAACCAATATGCTTCTTCAAGTTCATGATGAGCTCGTATTTGAAGTGCAAAAAGATCAAGTCGAACAACTAGACGCCTTAGTTAAAGAAGTGATGGAACACGTGGTAAACCTTCATGTACCTCTAATTACGGATAGTAGTTGGGGAGACACTTGGTATGATGCAAAGTAGGTGAGGATATGCCAGAATTACCAGAAGTAGAAACCGTTCGTAAAGGGTTAAGTCAATTAGTAATTGGAAAAAAGATATCCAAGGTAGAAGTCTTTTGGCCAAAAATTATTGAACGATTATCTCCAAGCGATTTCGATCACCGCGTTAGCAATCAGACCATTCATGAAATCAAACGCAGGGGAAAGTTTTTAATTTTTTGTTTAGATCAAGATGTCATTATTTCACATTTACGCATGGAAGGTAAGTATCATTATTTTCCAGAAATAACTAGACCAAATAAGCATGTCCATGTAGTATTCACTTTTTCAGATGGTAGTCAATTACACTATCAAGATGTGCGTAAATTTGGTCGTATGTGTGCGTATCATAAAAATCACGTTGAAGAATATCCTGGAATTGCCAAATTAGGTCCAGAACCATTTGACGAAACTTTTGACTTGAAAACATTTCAACAACAGTTAAGAAAATCTAGTAAAGCGATAAAGCCTTTGTTACTTGATCAAAAATTAGTAACAGGATTGGGAAATATATATGTAGATGAAGCACTTTGGCAAGCAAAAATTCATCCCGAAACACCTGCTAATGAATTGAAGCCTAAAGAAATAAAAGAGTTGTACCGAGCGATTATTGAAGTGTTAGATAAGGCTATTCAAGCGGGAGGGACAACGATTCGCAGCTATGTCAATGCTTTAGGCGATGCAGGGAATTTTCAAGTTGAATTAAATGCCTATGGTCAAGAAAGCATGCCTTGTCCGCGATGTGGCTCACCCATTCAAAAAATAAAAGTTGCGCAACGTGGCACGCATTTTTGTCCAAAGTGTCAAAAGAAAAGAGGAAAATAATGGCTTTTGTATTAGGAATCACTGGCGGTATTGCTACAGGAAAAAGTAGTGTCGTTCAACATTTTATCGATCTTGGTTTTCCTGTAGTTGATGCTGATATTATTGCGCGTCAATTATTAGATAAAAATACCCCAGCTTACAAAGAGGTAGTGAAAGTATTTGGCTCAGAAATCTTGCAAGAAAATGGCGAAATTGACCGTCAAGTATTAGGTGCTCTTGTTTTTAATTATCCAGACAAATTAAAGCAACTAGATGAATTAATGGCGCCCTTTTTACAAGAAACGATTTTGGCAGCAATCAAACAAGCAAGCCAAAACCAAAAGTTAGTAATCGTTGATGTGCCATTGATGTATGAAAAAGGGTATGATGAATGGATGGACCAAGTTGCTGTGGTTTATTGTACACCTAAGCAGCAAATAGAACGTCTGATGCAAAGGAACCAATTGACAGAAAAAGAAGCGAAACAACGTATTGATAGTCAACTACCCATAGAAATGAAAAAATTATTAGCTGAAGTCGTATTTGATAATTCCGATGATTTAACAAAAACAGTGCAACAAGTAGATACTTGGTTAAGCAATCGAAAATATATTTGAAAAGAGGAAAATGTAGTGAATGAAATGATAGAATTACTGCAAAATCATGTTTCTGTTAGAGATTATGACGACCGTATTGTGAGTGATGAAATTAAAAATAAATTGGTCAAAAGTGCTCAAAGTGCTTCAACTTCCAATTTCGTTCAAGCATATTCCATTATTGAAGTTAAAGATAACAAAGTGAAGGATGAATTGGCTGAAATCACGCAGTTTTCCGGACATTTGGTAAAAGCACCAGTTGTATATGTTTTTGTAGCTGATCTTTATCGTCACGCTGTTCAATTAAAGAAAAAAGATGTTTCTTTAGATGGTTTAAGAAATATGGAATCAATGGTAGTTTCGATGGTTGATGCGACTTTGGCTGCTCAAAATATGGCAATTGCTGCTGAAAGTTTTGATTTAGGTATTTGCTATATTGGTGGTATTCGCAATGATTTATATCGCGTGAAGGAATTGTTACAGCTTCCCGAATTAACTGTTCCATTGTTTGCGATGACAATTGGTTACCCTGCAAGCAAAAACGACATTAAACCGCGTATGCCATTAGAAAATGTGCTTGCTACAGATACTTATCAAACATCATTGACTGATTTATCAACTTATGATGAGCAAATCCGTAGTTATTACCAAAATCGTAATAATCAACAGACCGATACGACATGGACGCAAAAAAGTGTCGACTTCTTCAGCATAGTTAGACGACCAGAGTTTGCACAATTTTTACTAGATCAAGGTTTTACTTTAAAATAATCTTATTTGCAATCTAATAAGCGAGAATTCCGTTTATTAGATTGCTTTTTTTACACACTTTTTAAGCGAAACATGTTATAATTTAATCGAATCAGAAAATAGATGAGGTGAATTATATGCAATGTCCAAAATGTCATCACCAAAATTCCCGAGTTATTGATAGTCGCCAAGCTGATGATGGTCGGGCGATTCGACGTAGAAGAGAATGCGAAAACTGTGGTCAACGTTTTACCACTTTTGAAAGAATAGAAGAAGCACCTTTATTAGTCATCAAAAAAAATGGGGTGCGCGAAGAGTTTAACCGCGAAAAAATATTAAGAGGAATTATTCGTTCTGCTGAAAAGAGACCAGTAGGCATGGAACAAATGGAAAAAATTGTCGATCATGTGGAACGACGTGTACGTGAAAAAGGCGTGACTGAAATTTCAAGTAATATCATCGGCGAATATGTGATGGAAGATTTAGCCAAAGTTGATGAAATTTCTTACATTCGTTTTGCAAGCGTCTATCGTCAATTCAAGGATATGTCCGTCTTTTTAGAAGAATTACAACAAATTGTCGAAAAAGCTAAAGGTAATAAAGAAGAATAAGGAGGATTATCGTGGCACTTTTACCTAATGATAGTTATCAAGTTTATTGTAAAAAAACCATCAATGCGGATGAGTGGGCCAGTTTAACTAGTCTATACCAACCAATTATTGGCAGTTTTGCAACAAATTTATATCAAATACTTTTATTACAAGCACAATATGAATCAGATGACGCCTTCTTACATCTGGATTTATGTAATACACTTGATTTAGGGATTAGTCATTTAGAAAGTGTACGCGAAAAATTAGAAGGCATTGGGTTGCTCAAAGTTTATCGCAAGGAAGAGGAATTTCAAACTGTCCAATACTTTTATGAAATCATCATGCCAATGTTGGCCAACCAATTTTTAAAAGATGAGGTCTTGAGTTTTTTACTTTTAGAAAAAATTGGTGAGATTAATTACCAAAGATTAGTGATGCGCTTTACTAAAAATACTTTGTCGACAGTAGGTTTTAAAGAAGTAACGAAAAGTTTTAAAGAAGTTTATACCTTTGATCAACAAAAACTATCACATACATTAGGTGAGTTACAGAAAAACAAAGATAAACTTGATTTGCAGGAGAATACCCAAAATTTTGAACAGCTAGCCTTGAAAGATGTGGCTATTGATTGGCAGTTTTTGTTTGATTTAGCAGCTAAAAAGTTTATTCAACGAAAAAATATTACTGAAGAGATTTGTCGTAAATTAGCTTTATTTTATTCGCTTTATGGTTATGACGAGCTAACTTTGGTAGATATATTGGCACAGTCGGTAAATTTTTCGACTGGCGAAATTGATGAAAAAGCACTCGAGCATGAAGCATTAGTCAGAGAACAAGTTTCAAACACACCAACGTTGCTTCCTGAAACTGACGACATTCAATTGCGCAAAGAAAGATTTTTAAAACAAGGATTTACGCAAGCGGATTGGGATTTAATTTTGCAATGTGAAGAATATTATCCAATTGAGTATTTACGGGAAATAAAAAAGTTTAAAAATAGCTTTTCATCTAATCAAGAGGAATGGCTCGTTCGTGATTTAGTAGAGCGTAGTCCGTTAAGTAATGCGGTAATCAATTTTTTAATTAATTATCTATTGATTGTCCAAAAACGCACCAATTTGCCAGCCCAATTAACAAGTACAATTGCAGCAGATTGGTCAGAAAAAAAGATTTTGCTTCCTGAACAGGCCATGATTCATGTACGCAAAATTGTAGACGAAAGCAAAGAAAAACAACGGAATCAACAAGTCAATCGCAAGGGGCAAAATTATCGAAATGTGCGTACCGAGCAAGTTCCTGAATGGATGAAAAATCCGCCTGAGGAAGTAAAAAATCCAGAAAGTACAGCAGCTGCTAAAAAAGCACTCGATGCACTGTTAAATAAAGAAGGTGATCAATAATGGAAGATGTAGGTAAAAATTTAAAACAAATTCTTCAAAAGCGAAATTATTTACAAGAATATCAGCAAATGATTAAACAAATTAATGAAAATCCTGATGTTCAGCGTTTCTTGAAGCAACATCAAACAGAATTAACACAAGCAGATATTGAAAAAAGTTATAGCCAACTTTATGAATATATCCAGCAAAAAGAAAAATTCTTGGCTAATGATCCCACTATGATTGCACCTGGTTATGAACCTAAATTGCAAATTTCGCATCATGTCATTGAGGTGACCTATTCTCCTACACCTGAATTATTGAAACGCAAACAACTACAACAAGTAAATGAACGTATCAAAACCTTTTATCTGCCTAAAATGTTACGGGAAGCTTCATTGGCCTCGTTTGAAATTACTGATGGTCGTAGTCAAGCAATACAACAAGCTGCTCGTTTCATCCAACAATATGAACAAAAGCAAGCTACTTTTGTTAAAGGATTATATTTAGTAGGTAACTTTGGTGTAGGTAAAACTTATCTTTTAGGAGCGATTGCAAAAAAGTTAGCTGAAGATGGCTATGATAGTACCTTAATACATTTTCCAACTTTTGCGGTGGAGATGAAACAAGCGATTGGTAAAGATACCATGATTCAGATGTTAAATGAGATTAAAACTGCACCAATTTTGATGATTGATGATATAGGAGCTGATGCCATGAGCAGCTGGATTCGAGATGATGTACTTGGGGTTATCTTACAATATCGTATGCAGGAAATGTTACCAACCTTTTTCAGCTCTAACTTTACGATGAAAGAGTTAGAAAGACATTTAACAGTAACACAAAAGGGTGATCAAGAACCAATTAAAGCGATGCGCATCATGGAACGTATTGCTTATTTATCCCAAGAAATTGTGATGATTGGCCAAAATCGTCGCAATCCATCAACGTGAGAGGAATGAAAGAATGAATGCACAACAATTATCACAACGACTGGCAAAAGTAGGTGAATTTGTCCCGAATCAAGCTCGATTAGCGGATATTGGATCGGATCATGCTTATTTACCTGTTCGTTTAATGTTGTCAAATAAAATTAGTTATGCTGTTTGTGGAGAAGTAGTCAAAGGCCCTTTTGAATCAGCTGTACATCAAGTAACTTTGCAAGGACTGACCGATAAAATCACTGTTCGTTTAGCAGATGGGTTATTCGCTATCAAATCAAGCGATGAAATTGACACCATTACAATTTGTGGTATGGGCGGTACCTTGATTAAACAGATTCTATTAGAAGGTAAAAAACAAATTACCGGTGAAGAATTACTTATTTTGCAGCCTAATGTTGGGGAAGCTACTTTAAGGAAATATTTGGTAGCCAATGGATATACCATTATCACCGAAGAAATTTTAGAAGAAAATAAAAAAATCTATGAAATTATCGTTGCTAAAAAGTTATCACAGCCAACGAGCCTGAACGAAGCGCAATATTTATTTGGGCCACACTTGATGCAAGCAAAATCACCTATTTTTATCAAGAAATGGCAAAGAGAATTAAAGCAAAGACAAAAGGTGTTGCAACAATTAAAAAATGCAACACAAAATCATATGGAAAAAATGGCTGAACTAGAAGCAGAAATCAAATTAATTGAGGAAGTGTTAGTGTGAAACTAAGAGAATTCATCGCCCCGTTTGAAGCTTATTGTCCGAAAGAATTAGCTTTGGAGAAAGATTTTTGCGGCTTACAAATTGGTTCTTTAGATGCGGAAATTCAAAAAGTTCTTTTTACCCTAGATGTACGTCCACAAGTGGTTGAAGAAGCAATCAGAATAGGATCTGATCTGATTTTTGCCAAACATGCACCGATTTTCAGACCTATCAATCAATTAACGGATGATAATCCACAGTCAAAAATGTTTCTAAATATCTTACAAAATCACATCAACGTCTATGTTGCCCATACCAATATTGATGTGGTAGCAGATGGTCTGAACGATTGGTTTTGTGAAGCACTCGACTTAAATGAAGTAGAGATTTTACAAAAAACACAAACAAAAGCCCTTAAAAAATTGATTGTCTATGTCCCTAAAACACATGCTGATCAGCTACGTCAAGCCTTAGGAGAAGCTAAAGCTGGAATGTTAGGAAATTATCATCACATGAGTTATACTAGTGACGGACAAGGACGTTTTACGCCATCTGCGCAAGCCAATCCAACTATCGGGCAAGCCGAGCAATTGAGCATTGTTGCTGAAGAAAAGGTAGAATTTATTGTTGAAAATCAATATTTGCCAAGTGTTTTACAAACAATGTATCGAGTCCATCCTTACGAAGAACCAGCTTTTGAAGTTTATGATTTAAATCCAGACTCAAATGGTACAAAAATTGAAGGGATTGGACGGATTGGTCATTTAGCTGAACCACTTGAATTATCAACTTTTATCGATCGAGTAAAATCAGCTTTTCATTTAAAGCATTTGAAAGTTATCAAAGCAAACTGTATAAGCAAGCGACAACTTATTTCAAAAGTGGCGATTTGTGGGGGAAGTGCGGAAAAATTTTATCGAGATGCTTTAGCCAAAGGAGCGGATGTCTATATTACAGGAGATGTCTATTATCACACGGCTCACGATATGCAAGAGTCAGGACTAATTGTTCTTGATCCGGGTCATCATATTGAAGTTCTTTTTGCAGATAAGTTGAAAGAAAAATATGAGAAATGGAAAACAGCAAATAAATGGCAGGTTGATTTAATGGTTTCGACCGTTAATACTGATCCATTTGAAATAATATAAAGGAGTTTTATTATGTATTCTAATTTATTACCAAGATTTTTAAAATATGTGAAAACGGAGACTCGTTCTAATCCAATGAGTACAACGACACCATCAACACAAACACAAGTAGCTTTTGCCCATGAGTTAGCCAAAGAGTTGACCGACTTAGGCATGCAAGATGTCTTTTATAATGAAGAAAATGGTTTTGTAACAGCTACTCTACCTAGTAATACTGATAAAGAGGTACGCTCTATTGGTTTTATTGCCCATATGGATACCGCAGATTTCAATGCAGTCAATGTAAATCCGCAAATTGTTGAAAATTATGATGGACATTCAACAATCAAATTAGATAAGGAAGGAAAATATACTTTAAATACCGCTGATTTTCCTAATTTGAAAAATTATGCTGGGCAAACATTGATTACAACTGATGGTACAACTTTACTTGGTGCAGATGATAAGTCTGGTATTGCAGAAATTATGACAGCTATGGAAATATTAATCAAAAATCCTGATATCAAACATGGAAAAATTCGTGTTGCTTTTGGTCCAGACGAAGAAATAGGAGTTGGAGCAGATAAGTTTGATGCAAAAGGGTTTGATGTTGATTTTGCTTACACTATGGATGGCGGTCCAGTAGGTGAATTACAATTTGAAACTTTTAATGCGGCTCAAGCTGATTTAACTTTCCACGGTAAAAATGTCCATCCAGGAACAGCCAAGGATACCATGATTAATGCTATCCAAATGGCCATTGATTTCCAAAACGAATTTCCAAAAGAAGAAGTGCCTGAACACACAGAAGGTTATGAAGGGTTTTATCATCTACACGGCTTCACTGGTACGCCTGAAGAAGCACAGATGTCTTATATCATTCGTGATCATGACCGTGAAAAATTCGAAGCACGTAAACAATTTATCGTTGATTTAGTTGCGAAATTTAACGCAAAATATGATCAAGAACGTGTTGAATTAAACTTATTCGATCAATATTACAATATGCGTGAAGTAATCGAAAAAGACATGAGCATTGTAGAATTAGCTAAAAATGCGATGGAAGAATTAGCAATTGTCCCAGTGATTGAACCTGTTCGCGGAGGGACTGATGGTTCTAAAATTTCTTATTTAGGGATTCCTACACCTAATATCTTTGCTGGTGGCGAAAATATGCATGGACGTTTTGAATTTGTATCTTTACAAGCGATGCAAAAGGCTACCGATGTTATTGTGAAAATTGTTGAATTAAATGCAAAATAATGAAGTCATAGCGAGTGTTGTATGCATAGTGTTACATAGCACACTCGCTATTTTTCTCGTTGAAAGGAAAACAAGATGAAGAAGATATTAATGATTACTACTGGAGGTACTATCGCTTCTAAAAAATCGCAACATGGTTTAACACCAGGAATCACTGCTGAAGAATTATTAACCTACATTCCTCAAGTACAAGAAATTTGTCATGTAGATACCTTAGCCTTATTCAATCTCGATAGTACCAATATGACCCCTAAACATTGGTTGACATTAGCTCGTACGATTGAGGAAAAATATACCACTTATGATGGCTTTGTCATTTGTCATGGTACAGATACCTTGGCTTATACCGCAGCTGCATTATCTTATTTAATTCAAAATTCTGTTAAGCCTATTGTATTAACCGGCTCACAAAAACCCATTGATATGGATAGCACTGATGCGAAAGTCAATTTACTAGATAGCTTTATTTACGCTTGTGATGATTTATCGCAAGAAGTGGTTATTGTTTTTGATGGTAAAGTAATCGTTGGAAGTCGCGCGAAAAAAGTCCGAGCCAAAAGTTATAATGCTTTTACAAGTATCAATTTTCCGTATATTGCGGTTATTTTAGATCAACAAATTATCCGCTATATTCCAAGTCAACCACTTGTTCAACCAACTAGATTTTATCATCAATTGCAAGAAGATTTAATTACCTTGAAGCTTACCCCAGGACTAGATGCAAAAGTGCTCATTTTTGCATTTGAAAATTATCGTTGTATTATCCTTGAAAGTTTTGGTGTTGGTGGTATACCTGAAAATTTAGTTGCGACCTTTTATCAGTTGATGAATCAATATCAAAAAGATCGTTTAGTCATTGTTAGTTCACAAGTAGCCAATGAGGGTAGCGATATGACAGTTTATGAAGTTGGCAAGAAAGTTAAACAAGATTTTCAATTACTAGAGGCTTATGATATGACATTTGAAGCGGTAGTAACAAAACTGATGTGGCTAATGGCAGAATATGAAAATATTGAGGATATCCGAAAATATTTTTATCAAACTATCAATCACGATAGTATTTTGAACAGAAAATATTAAGAAAGTATAAAATTAGCACTCAAATGCATAGAGTGCTAATTTTTAGTTTGACCTTCATTGACTTTTGGATTATACTGTATGTGTACTTAAGAAAAAGGAATAAGTACATCAAGATAAATTATTTATTTCATTCAACGATAGGAGGAATGGAGTTATGAATATTGAAAAGATGACAACAACGATGCAACAAGCCATTGCTCAAGCGCAACAAATTGCAATGACTAGACATCATCAAGAAATTGATATTGCTCATTTATGGAAAATTTTCTTGCACACTGATCATTTTGGTGCAAATTTTTATAAAGATTTAGGTGTCAATGTAGATGAATTTGAAGCAAAAGTTGACCAAGAATTAGATAAAATTTCTACAGTTGAAGGTAGTAATGTTTCTTATGGCCAAAGTTTTAGCCACAATCTTTATCAATTGTTTATTGAAGCAGATAAGATTAGAGAAGCGTTCGATGACGAATATCTTTCAACTGAAGTCGTTATTCTTGCATTAATGAAATTAAAACATCATCCATTAACTCAGTATTTGGTTCAACATCAAATATCTGAAAAAGACGTTAAGGATGCAATTGAAAATATCCGTGGGGGTGATCGTGTGACATCACAAAATCAAGAAGAAACTTATAAAGTATTAGAAAAATACGGCATTGACTTAGTACAAAAAGTTAAAGAAGGAAATATGGACCCTGTTATTGGGCGTGATGAAGAAATTCGTGACGTCATCCGTATCTTATCTCGTAAAACCAAAAATAATCCAGTGTTAATTGGTGAACCTGGTGTTGGTAAAACAGCGATTGTCGAAGGTTTAGCTCAACGTATTGTTAAAAAAGACGTTCCTGAAAACTTAAAAGATAAAACAGTCTACTCATTAGATATGGGGCTATTAATTGCTGGAGCTAAATATCGTGGTGAATTTGAAGAGCGATTGAAAGCTGTATTGGATGAAGTGAAAAAATCTGACGGACGAATCATTCTATTTATCGACGAAATCCATAATATTGTTGGTGCTGGTAAGACAGAAGGTAGTATGGATGCCGGTAACTTACTAAAACCAATGCTTGCTCGTGGGGAATTGCATACGATTGGTGCCACGACTTTAGATGAATACCGTCAATATATGGAAAAAGATAAAGCTTTAGAAAGACGTTTCCAAAAAGTTTTAGTCAAAGAACCAACTGTTGAAGATACGATTTCGATTTTACGTGGCTTGAAAGAAAGGTTTGAAGTACATCACGGCGTAAATATTCATGATAATGCTTTGGTAGCCGCTGCAACTTTATCAGACCGCTATATTACTGACCGATTCTTGCCAGATAAAGCGATTGATTTAGTCGATGAAGCTTGTGCCAATATTAAAGTTGAAATGAATTCTATGCCAACAGAACTAGACCAAGTGATGCGACGTTTAATGCAATTAGAAATTGAAGAAGCTGCTTTGAAGAAAGAAACTGATGATGCTTCTAAAAAACGTTTAGAAAACTTACAAGAAGAATTAGCAAATTTACGTGAAGAAGTTAATTCAATGAAAATGCAATGGGAAACTGAGAAAGAAGAAGTAAATGCTATCTCTAATAAACGTGCAGAACTTGAACGTGTGCGCCATGAATTAGAAGGTGCTGAAAACAATTATGAACTTGAACGAGCAGCTGTGTTACGTCATGGTACCATCCCACAATTAGAAAAAGAATTAAAAGAGTTAGAACGTAAAAATGATTCTGATCAGTTAAAAATGGTTCAAGAATCCGTGACTGAAAATGAAATTGCGATTGTTGTCGGTCGTTTGACAGGTATTCCGGTGACAAAATTAGTGGAAGGCGAACGTGAAAAATTATTGAAATTAAACCAAACCTTACATCAACGTGTAATTGGTCAAAACGAAGCCGTAGATGCCGTAAGTGATGCGGTACTACGTTCTCGTGCTGGTTTACAAGATCCAAATCGTCCACTAGGTTCATTCCTATTCTTAGGTCCTACTGGGGTTGGTAAGACAGAACTTGCCAAAGCTTTAGCAGAAAACTTATTTGACTCTGAAGAACATATGGTACGAATTGATATGAGTGAATATATGGAAAAACATTCAGTGTCTCGTTTAGTTGGAGCTCCTCCAGGATATGTAGGTTATGAAGAAGGTGGACAATTAACGGAAGCTGTTCGTCGTAATCCATATACAATTATTTTATTGGACGAAATTGAAAAGGCTCATCCAGATGTCTTCAATATTTTATTACAAGTATTAGATGATGGTCGTTTGACAGATTCTAAAGGACGCTTAGTTGATTTCAAGAATACTGTATTGATTATGACTTCAAATATCGGTTCACAATTGTTGCTTGAAGGAGTGACTGAAGAAGGGACTATCTCACAAGAAGTTTCTGATCAAGTCATGCAAGCTTTAAGAATGCACTTTAAACCTGAATTCTTAAACCGTATTGATGATACGATTATATTCACCCCACTTAGCTTAGAAGATGTGAAGGGAATCGTTGATAAGATGGTTCAACAATTATCTACACGACTAAATCACCGAGAAATCGAATTAAGTATTTCCGATGAAGCAAAAACATATATTGCACAAAATGCTTATGAACCTTCTTTTGGTGCTCGTCCATTAAAACGATATATTACAAAAGAAATTGAAACACCACTTGCCAAAGAAATTATTGCTGGTAAAGTGATGCCAAAGAGTAAAGTGACTGTAACTTTGCAAAATAATCAATTATTCTTTGAAACCGAATCGTTAACAGAAGAATAATTATATGATTTTAGACTAGTCAAGTTTTTTGGCTAGTCTATTTTTATGCATATTTTTAACTAAATAACCAAATATCTATGAAAAACAAACAATTTTTACCAAACAAATCGATGCTCATCAGGAATTATTGGCAAGCTTTTACCAATGTTTCAAGTCGCAGTTGGCTTGGAATTGTGTGCAAATAATCAAGACTGCGCTACTGAAAACTTTCAAGAAGCAATTTTGACAACTGATACGCGCCAGAAGGTAAGTGCCTATCAAGAAGAAATTGATATAAAAACAATCACTGTGGCAGGTTGTGCAAAAGGTTCAGGCGTGATTTCAAAATTAAATAGTGCAAAATATGCCTTACTACACGGTGTAAAAAATGTGAATATTAATAATAATATTCATTGTTTGGGGACCAAAATTACCACATAAAAAGAGAGGCTGACCCAAAAGTATTTTAGCAAGATAATTAAAAAAAGAAATCCTTATGATGAAATAAATAATTAATAAAAGACAAAGAAAATCCGAATATTCAACTTGATTACTCATAAAATCAACGATGAACGTTCGGATTATTTATATACTCATTTTTTATTAGAGACTAATGGGTCAGCCCTTTTTTTTATTTTGTTTGTCTCTCTAGAATTTCTTTTTGCAATTTTAACCCCGTCGGACTAGTTGCTAATCCGCCTTCTGCAGTTTCTTTAAAAATAGATGGCATTTGACGACCCACGCGATACATCGTGGCTACAA
>DWVH01000040.1 GCA_019120335.1 Candidatus Enterococcus stercoripullorum | reverse complement strand
GTTGCCACAGTATTCCTACTGCCAGTTACTCCCTCATGAATTATTACATTGTCATTATACTAAACAATTGCAAACCTGACAACAACCAACACCCACAGAAAACGTTAACAAATGAAACAAAAAAATAAGGTTGTGAGAAGGGTCGATCAGCTACAAGCAGCTAAGTTTGTCCGGAATGACAGGAAAATCCGCTAGTTTTAAAGATTTTCCTAGGCAGTCCGGCTTAGATGCGATGTAGCTACCCTTCGAACACCGTCTAATAAGGTTGTGAATCGACTTGGGTAGCTACGAGCAAGAGGTTATCAATCAACTTGTTCAAATACGAGAAAATTCATGTGTTACCTACTGCTAAGAAAATCGGATGAAAGGAGATATTCTTAAGCAGGAGGGTGAATTTTCCGAGTATTTAGTTGATTGATACCGAGAAAGCTAAGTTTTCCGGAATGTCGGGAAAGTCCGAGAAGTAAAGACTTTCCCAGACGAGCTGGCTTATACGCCGAAGTAGCTAGTCGCCAAACGCAGATTAAAAAAAGATTGACTTTTGATGAGGATTGAGTTATAACAAAGTTGTAAATACGAGCGCTAAGTTAGCTGCTCCAAAAAGAAAGGACTGTTGTGCATTGGCTACTTTTGCTAAAAACAAGATAGATGCGTTATTAAACATAGAGTTTTGCACCATCAAGTTTAGCAATCGTAGTAGGAAAGCCCAATAGCTGCAGTCATCATCCTATATATTTGCATGCAAAGATACTTACTCTTGTTGTTTAATAACAAAAGTAAGTATCTTTTTTGCATTAAGGATGTGAGTCGAGTCGGTCAGCTCCAAGCAGCTTGGTTATAAAAATGCATTCGTTCAGAAAATACACGAGGAGGTATTGTGATGTTGCAGTTTCAAAATCTAACCTTAATCCACCAAAAAGACCAATTTCGTTTGGTAGATGGCTTAACAGGTGTGGTTCATGCGGGGGATAAAGTCGCTATTATCGGAGAAGAAGGAACGGGTAAGTCATCGTTACTAAAGTGGATTTGTCGTTGCCCTGAAGTCAATGATTATTTAGAAGTGCAAGGCAGTTATCAATGTACCTTTCAGCAAATTGGGTATTTGCCGCAATTTTTACCTAGCAAAGATGAACCATTAAGTGTCTATGATTTTCTGTTTTGTGATTTAGATGCCAATGAAATTGATTATTCCTACTTGGCAAAGTTGGCGAGTGATTTTCAATTGGACCAAGATTTCCTATACTCAAGCCAAGAGATGGGCACGCTTTCTGGTGGGCAAAAAATCAAAATCCAACTAATGAAAATTCTGTTACATCATCCGGATATATTGTTATTGGATGAACCTTCGAATGATTTAGATTATGAAAGTATTCAATGGTTAGAAAACTTTATTCGAACGAGTGATTTGGCAATACTTTATATTTCACATGATGTAGTGTTATTAAAAAATAGCGCGACAAGTATTCTTCATCTGGAAAAAATTACGCATCAACAGCGTGCGGTCGTCCATTTTGTCAAAGAAGATTATCAAACCTATATTGAACAAAGAAAAAGTGCGGTAGATAAACAGCTACAAATTACCCTCAAGCAACGAAGTGAAGATAAAAAACGTAGTGCTCAACTCCAACAGGTCAAGCAAAAGGTCCAACATCAATTGCGAACCACTAAGTTGGATACGAAGGGGCGGTTGTTAGCGAAAAAAATGGCGAGTTTAAAATCTCGTGAAAAACGATTTGAAAAAGAGCGTGCTCAATTTACCGAAATGCCACAGCAAGAAGAAGTGATTGGCTTAAAATGGCAGACTGTTCAAGCGGTACCTTCCAGTAAACCGCTCATTCACTTAGAAAATGGCCAGTTAAAAGTTGCGGATAAAATATTGGTTGAACCGCTTGATTTCACGTTCTTTGGTCAAGAAAAAGTAGGGATTGTGGGCAATAACGGGATTGGTAAGAGCCTATTCTTACACAAAGTCGCTGAAATGTTACAAAAGCGGACTGATATCCAAATGAAGTATATGCCACAAAATTATTTTGAAGCGTTGGATACCACGCAAAGTCCTGTCGCATATTTGTTATCCCAAACCAAGCAAGATCAAGCAACGGTGATGACTTATCTAGGCAGTTTGCAGTTTTTTGTTCAAGAGATGCAGCGCCCCATAGCTTATCTATCTGGCGGTCAAAGGGCAAAATTGGTGATTTTAGGCCTACTTTTATCCCAAGCCAATGTATTATTGCTAGACGAACCAACGCGTAATTTATCGCCAACTTCCAACCAAGTCTTAACGCAACAACTGCAACAATATAATGGCACTTTGCTTACGGTATCACATGATCGTTATTTTCTAGAGCAGGTTTGCGAGAAAATCTATCAACTTGATAAAACCGGCTTACAGCGTATCTTTTAAGCAAATATAAAATTTAAGCAAATGTTAAAACTTTCGGGACAAAATGTGGTATGATAATTGATACAGAAAATAAATAGGGGAAGAGTGTTTATATGTCACAAGTTTCAAATGGAAGAAAACGTCATAAAAAAAATAAAAATACTAAACTCATCCTTGGTTCGATTGCTGCTATTGGGATTGTAGCAGTCGGCGGCTATGCACTGGGCAGCAATTATTATTCCAAACATTTTTTACCTAATACCCAGGTAGAAGCCGTTGAAATTAGCAATATGTCCTTAGAGCAAGCACAAAAAACCGTGGATGTTCAACATAAAAATCAATCATTCCAAATTAAGTTAGACAATCAAGTGCTTAAAGAAATCAAGAAGTCTGACTTTGGTATGGAATCAAATTCAAAAGCGACTTTGGAATCTATCTTAAAGGCGCAAAATCCTTGGTCTTGGGGTGGTGCATTCTTTTCAAGTAAGAAAGCCACTGCTAATAAAACAACTTTTAATCAAGAAGTTTTAACACAACAGTTAAATAGCTTAAAGACTGAGCTAGATCAAGTCAATCAAGGGCGTACGCAAACACAAGACGCCGGAATTGCCAGAGAAGCTTCAGGTTTTGTGATTACGCCAGAAGTTCAAGGGAATAATTTCAATGTGGACCAAGCGATGAAGGCTATTGAAAAAGGATTAAAGAGTGGTCAGACATCTGTAAGTTTAAATGATTTTATTCAAAAACCAAGTGTAACTTCTAAAGATGCGCACTTACAAGAAGAATTAAATACAGTAAATAAAGTGATTCAAGTCCAAGCAAATTATTCGATTAATGGCACCACTTTCCAAATTCCAACTGAACAGATTGTGGATTGGGTGACTTATGAAAATAAACAAGTAACGTTGAATCAAGAAAAAGTGCAAGCATATGTGCAACAGTTGGCAGATCAATACAATACTAGCACGAACCCAACAAGTTTTAATAGTACCAAACGTGGCACAGTGAGTGTACCTGCAGGAACGCTAAGTTGGAGTATTCAAGTGGCAGATGAAGCAGCCGCCCTTACTGAACAAATTTTAGCTGGGGAAAACTTCACGCGTTCACCGATTACCAAAGGAAGTGCTAAAGCGAATCAACCACTTGTAGGAAATACCTATATTGAAGTAGACTTGACCAACCAACACATGTGGTACTACAAAGACGGTGCAGTCGTGCTAGAAACGGATGTCGTAACAGGTAAGCCAACGACCCCTACACCTAAGGGAGTCGACTATATCTGGAAGAAAGAGCGTAATGCAACTTTACGTGGTACCAATGATGATGGTAGTAAATACGCAAGTCCAGTTAGTTACTGGATGCCAGTGGATTGGACGGGTGTAGGTATCCATGATTCTGATTGGCAACCGGCTTATGGGGGCGATTTATGGAAAACCCGTGGCTCTCATGGCTGTGTGAATACGCCGCCTAGTGTGATGGCGCAACTCTACAATTCCGTAGAAGTCGGCACACCAGTCGTAATCTTCTAAACAAAATGTGAGTTGACTGATACTGTTAATAGCCGGTATAGGTCAATTCAGAGGGTTGTCTAAACGAATAAAATATAAAAGAGGAAGTGAGAATAATTTCATTTCCTTTTTTTTTACGTATGAATAGATGGTGAGATTTTTAAGAAGCGTGATAGAGGTGTAAAATTCGGTCTTGAGAAGGGTGATTAAGACTAGGTAATAAGATATAATTGGAAGAAAGAATGACAGTCAAGTGCATTTCTTAACCGTGGATGGACCAGTTTGTTCACTAGGGATGTATTGTAAATGGAGGAAGCGACTGTGAAAAAAAGTTATCTAATTTTATTGTTGATAGAAATAGTCTTGTCTAATTTTTGTTTGGTTCCCTACTTATTAAATGATTCCAATTTATCTTTTCAAGTTCTAAAAGTCATTATTTTATTCCCTGTTTATTTCATTTGTTCTCAATTTTTTTTGAGTACGATACTATTTATATCGGCAAAAATTTCTGGATTGAATATTGGTTACATTAATGTGATGATGTTTTCTAAAGTAAGTGATACTTTTAAATGGGTGCCTTCATTTCCACAACTAGTAGGCTTTTCTCCGGCTGCTTATATAATATATAAAGATGAAAGAAGTGCTAAGGCATTTTTTAGATACAATCTACTTTTAACGGTTTTTTTCTTAGGTTTGCTATATTACTTTCTTGCTTACAAATTGAGGATACCTGTTACTTTGTTTGTTATTCAAATAATCGTTCTTAATGTTTATTTACAGGGCTTGTATCATAAACGAGGACAAGAGTTATACCTGCTGAAATCAAAATGTTTATCTTCAATTTTGTATCATCAAAACATTGATATTCAAGGAGAAGCCTGTTTTATGACAGGAGTATTCAATGAAGAATGTTTTTATTCGATGATTTATTTTTCTTTGATTAAAGATAAGTTGCCAGCAGAAATTTTAGAAGTATATTATGATTGTTTGGAAAAATTTGTGGCTGATGAGGGAATGTCAAATTTTCAGTTGGCTAGCTTGATTGACATATTAAAAATTGATTTATATTTAAGTAATGATGATTTGCATGAACAGGAATATCGTTACTATAGTTATTTATTAGATGAATTAATAGGTGAACGAGAAAATTTCTTATGGGTTTATAACGATATCAAGCAACGATTGACTGATGGCAGAGTGCCAGATTTGTCATGGGCATTGACGGACATTCGAGTTATTATTGATTTGGCTTTTAAAAAGTCCGGTATAAAAGAAGTGTAGCAATATACTATGATTTAAAGATAATAAAGCCCTCCTATCCCGCAACAAGTCGAGATAGGAGGGGTTATTTTTTTGTTAGAAATATAAAAAACGCCTATCCTGAAGAATCAAGATAGACGTTTTTTACTTATCTATATTTAGTGCTTATTCAGCGTCTAATTTTGCGAATGCTTCGTCAATGATTTCTTTCAATTGTTTAGCAGAAGCATGCATACGTTCAGATTCACCATCAGTTAATGGGATTTCGATGACTTGTTTGATACCTTTTGCATTGATAACAGCAGGCGCACCAATGAAGATATCTTCTAAGCCGTATTCACCGTTCATGTAAACAGATAATGGTAATACTGCATTTTCATCATCTAGGATTGCTTTAGTGATACGAGCTAAGGCAACAGCGATACCGTAGAAAGTAGCACCTTTTTTCTCGATGATTGTGTAAGCTGCATCACGAACGCTGAAGAATAAGTCAACGATTTCTTCTTCGTTGATATCTGGATGGCTCTTAACCCAATCGTAAATTTGTAAACCAGCAACGTTTGCGTGAGACCATACTGGGAATTCTGAATCTCCGTGTTCACCTAAGATGTATGCGTGAACGTTACGTGCGTCTACACCAACTAATTCAGCAAGTGCTTGACGGAAACGAGCAGAGTCTAAAGAAGTACCTGAACCGATAACACGTTCTTTAGGGAAACCAGAGAATTTCCATGTTGAGTAAGTTAAGATATCTACTGGGTTAGCAGCGATTAAGAAAATACCGTTGAAACCTGAGTTAACGATTGATGTTACGACTTCACGGTTGATTTTTAAGTTTTTGTGCACTAAGTCTAAACGAGTTTCACCTGGTTTTTGAGGGGCACCTGCAGTGATGACTACGATATCAGCATCATGTGCATCTTCATAAGTTGCTGAATAGATTGTTTTTGGAGAAGTGAAAGCTAAAGCGTGAGATAAGTCAATTGCATCTCCTTCAGTTTTCGCTTTGTTAATATCAATAATCCCAACTTCTTGAGCAATATTTTGAGTAACTAACGCAAATGCGTAACTAGAACCTACAGCACCGTCTCCAACTAGAATAACTTTTTGATGTTTCTTTTCGTTTGACATCTTGTGTATCAATCCTTCCAAAGATTTTTATTTCTACGTCTATGCTACCATTTTCACGAAAGTTTGTCATTACTTTTTTCAAAAAATGTAACAGAATTTTGAACTGTTTTTATGCAAATGTTTTCTTTGGCTTTAAATCGGCTTTGTTCAATTGTGAAAACATACACTAAAATGAGAAAAATTCTCATTCTTCGTTCGTTGCTTCACGAACAAGAGGGGGTGGGAGGTAAAAAAGGTCATTTCTTGATTTTTGTGTGTTTAAAAGTAAGGTTTAAAATTGTTCGTTGCGATATATAAAAAGGATAGCGAATGATATTTTGCTAGTATAGAATGAAAAAACACTCTTTTCATTTTTATGTTTTCATTTTCATAGAGTGGTACAGATTAGAAAATTCAGTTTTGGTGTTTTTCGTAAATTGTTTTCATAAAAAAACCACAGGAATCAAACGGAAATATTCGTTATTATTAGGAAGTGTGCTATACTGAATAGGCAAAGCTATTGATTTTTTTGACAATTAATAGTAGGATAATGAAGATTTTTTGTTAAATTTGAAAGGAAAATATTCATGAAAATGATTGTAGGCCTGGGAAATCCAGGAACAAAATATGAAAAAACCAAGCATAATGTCGGCTTTATGGTTATTGATGAATTGGCAAAAAAACATCAGGTAACCTTTAAAAAGAATGCCTTCCAAGCGTTGGTCGGCGAGTATTTTGAAAATGGTGAAAAGATTCTACTCGTGAAGCCGCAAACCTTTATGAATGAGTCAGGGAAAGCAGTCGGACCGTTGATGACTTATTTCAATATTTATCCAGAAGAGATAGTGATTGTTTATGATGATTTAGATTTGACGCTGGGGAAGATTCGTCTGCGTCAAAAAGGAAGCGCTGGGGGTCATAATGGTGTCAGAAGTGTGATTTCACATCTCAATAGCCAAGTTTTTAACCGCATCAAAGTCGGGATTGCGCGGCCAAAACAAAATCAGACGGTCATCCACCATGTATTGACCAATTTTGATAAGGATGAACAGCCTGTTATCAACCAAGCGATGGATAAAACAGTCGAAGCTCTGGAATATTTTATCCAAACCAATGATTTTATGAAAACCATGAACCAATTTAATTAATAACCAGCCATTTTTACTGAATAAAAAGGTAAAAGTGGCTAAGTCTGTTTTGAAAATAATATGAAGGAAGGATTTTAATGAGTTTAGCAAGAATCGTCGGAAAAGATCCGGCCATTGCATCTTGGCAAGCAGGTTTGCAAGAAAGCTTATCGCGCCAACTTGTCCTAGGATTAGCGGGTTCTGCCAAGACTTTAGCATTAATAGATACATTTCAACAATTAAAAAAATCAATTGTTATCATCTGTCCTAACTTATTCTATGCCAATCAGTTAGCCGATGATTTACGTACTCAAATAGAGGAAGTTTTTGTTTTTCCAGTGGATGAAGTCCTATCTGCGGAAATGGCTTTTGCGTCCCCTGAAGCGAAAAGTCAGCGTGTTGCTACGTTAAATGCGATTAGTTCGGGGCAAAAAGGGATTTATCTTTTACCAGTCGCAAGTTTACGAAAAGCTTTGCCAACGAAAAGTACTTGGCAAGATAGTCATCTCGCATTAAAAATCGGGACGACCTTGGATTTAGAAGCTATCACGCAAAAACTAACTTTAATGGGCTATACAAGAGAGCAAATGTTAGCCAAACCGGGTGAATTTAGTATCCGTGGCAGCATTATTGATATTTATCCGCTTGATCAGACTTATCCATGCCGTATCGAATTATTTGATGATGAGATTGACTCTTTACGTTTGTTTGATGTAGAAACCCAACGTTCGATTGAAAAAATAGATGAAGTCTTGATTTCGTCAACGAGTGAGTATGTATTTCTTCCGCAAGATTTTACCCGCGGAATTGAAAAGGTAGAGAATTTATTACAAAAACGTTTGGCTGTGACTAAGCATGAAGAAGATCAAGTGCGTTTAACCGAGTATTTCCAAGAGTTGATGGAACGCTGGCGCCATTTGGAAGCCACTGATGTCGTGCATTACTATGTCGATTTACTTTACGAAAAGCAAGTTACGATTTTAGACTACTTTACCGATGAACATTACTTTATCGTGGATGACTATGCTCGGGTGATGGAATCCGCCCGTCAATTAGAGCAAGAAACGATGGAATGGGTAGCCCAAAAATTAGAAGAAATGCGCATTTTTTCAAGCCAAGAATTTTTCCGAGAGATTCAACCACTCTTAACCAAACACAAGGCGCCAACTACCTTTTTCTCACTTTTTCAAAAAGGAATGGGGAATTTGCGCTTCAAGGCGATTTGTCAAGTGCAGTATCGTCCTATGCAGCAATTTTTTGGACAAATGGGCTTGTTGAAGGCAGAGGTAGACCGCTTTGAACGCCAACAGCAAACCGTTCTCTTTTTAGTCAGCAGCACTACCCAACAAGAAAAGCTGATGCAAGCCTTTAAAGAACACGAAATTTATGCCGTAGAAACCACACCAGAGAAGATTTTTACCAACCGTAGTCAGATTATTGTTTCTGAATTACAAGCTGGTTTTGAGTTGCCTGAAAGTCATCTGGTGGTCATTAGTGAGCGTGAAATCTTCCAAAAGGTCGCTAAAAAACGAGCACGCCGCCAAAATATTACCAATGCTGAACGCTTAAAGAGCTATAACGAACTAAAAGTGGGTGATTATGTCGTTCATGCCAATCACGGTATCGGTAAATATCTAGGGTTGCAGACTTTAGAAGTGGATGGTGTCCACCAAGATTACATGACGATTCAGTACCAAAATGATGATAAATTGTTTATCCCGGTGACGCAGCTGAACTTAATTCAAAAATACGTCGCTTCAGAATCTAAGCAGCCTAAGATTAATAAATTAGGTGGTAGCGAATGGATCAAGACCAAGCGTAAAGTAGCCAAAAAGATTGAAGATATTGCCGATGACTTGATCGAACTATATGCCAAGCGAGAAGCGCAAAAAGGCTATGCGTACCTGCCAGACGATGGCTATCAACGAGAATTTGAGGATGCTTTTGCTTATTCAGAGACACCGGACCAGTTAAAGAGTGCTGCTGAAATCAAAAAAGATATGGAAAAAGCTAAACCAATGGATCGCTTGTTGGTGGGAGATGTCGGCTTTGGTAAGACAGAAGTAGCTTTGCGTGCAGCCTTTAAAGCGATTAAAGAAAATAAACAGGTCGCCTTTTTAGTACCTACGACAATTCTAGCGCAACAACACTACGAGACGATTCTAGAGCGTTTTGAAGGATTTCCGGTAAATGTTGGTCTGCTGAGTCGTTTTAGAACCAAAAAGCAACAAAACGAAACCATCGAACAGCTCAAACATGGACAAATTGATATTATCGTTGGTACTCATCGTTTGCTTTCTAAAGACGTGACTTTTAGCGATTTAGGGCTGATAGTGATTGATGAGGAACAACGCTTTGGAGTCCGTCATAAGGAACGCTTGAAACAATTGCGTACTCAAGTCGATGTGTTAACCTTAACTGCTACGCCTATTCCGCGGACGTTGCATATGTCGATGTTAGGTGTGCGTGATTTATCAGTGATTGAGACGCCACCTGCCAATCGCTATCCTATTCAAACTTATGTGATGGAGTATAATGCTGGGGCGATTCGAGAAGGAATTTTGCGTGAGATGGCTAGAGGCGGCCAAGTCTTTTATCTGTACAATCGGGTAGACAGCATCGAAAGCAAAGTAGCAGAACTCCAAGCTTTAGTTCCTGATGTCCGGATTGCTTTTGCGCACGGACAGATGACAGAAGTTCAGCTAGAAAATACGCTATTTGACTTTATTGAAGGTCAGTATGATATCTTGGTCACGACAACAATTATTGAAACTGGGGTCGATATTCCAAATGCTAATACGTTATTTGTAGAAAATGCGGATTATATGGGGCTTTCTACTTTGTATCAATTGCGTGGTCGAGTGGGCCGTAGTAATCGTGTAGCCTATGCGTACTTTATGTATGAGCAGCAAAAAATCTTAAATGAAGTCAGTGAAAAACGACTCCAAGCCATCAAGGACTTCACTGAATTAGGTTCCGGCTTTAAGATTGCGATGCGTGACTTATCGATTCGTGGTGCGGGTAATTTATTAGGTGCGCAACAACACGGTTTTATTGACTCAGTCGGTTTTGATATGTATTCGCAAATGCTAGCTGAAGCGGTCAATCGCAAGCAAGGGAAAAATACCCAATTGGAAAAAACGATGGTCGAAATCGATTTGGGCTTGGATGCGTACTTACCAACTAGCTATATTGAAGATGAACGGCAAAAAATCGAGATTTATAAACGGATTCGCGAGTTGGATAGTCAAGAGGCACTGGACGAGTTACAAGATGATTTACTCGATCGCTTTGGAGAATATCCCGATGAAGTCGCGCATTTATTAGCAGTCGGTGAATTAAAAATGAATGCGGAACGTGCTTTAGTAGAAGCTGTGAAAAAACAAGGACTAGCTGTCAAAATTACCTTGAGCAAAGTCGGTACCCAGCAATATGTGGTGCAAGATTTGTTTAAAGCATTAACGGCTACCAAATTAAAAGCAAATATGAACCAAGCCAAAGATAAGATGGAAATCACTTTAAGCTTGACACCAAAAATGCCGGCGATGGTCTGGCTGATGGAATTAAATCAATTTATGCAAGCTTTACGTGACATAAAATACGAAAAACAAGTCGCACAAAAACAGACCGATGTGCAGAATTGAGGAGCCAATGTCCGATAAAAGTATGAAACAATTACTCAAAGGGGCGTTTATATTAACATTTGCGGCCTTTTTATCAAAAATATTAAGTGCGGTTTATCGCGTTCCTTTCCAAAACTTTGTGGGTGATTTGGGCTTTTATGTTTATCAGCAAGCTTATCCCTTTTACGGAGTAGCGATGACTTTGGCGTTAACAGGTTTTCCGCAATTTTTATCCAAGTTTTTAGCGGAAAGTCCAAATGATTTAGAAAAACAGAAAAAAGCTGCGAAAATCTTTCCGTTATTGGTGATTTTATCTTTTATGATGGCGATTGGTTTGCTGTTACTTAGTCCGGTGCTTGCCAAGTGGATGGGAAATGAACAGTTAACTGGTGTGTTGATGGTGAGTGCCTGTACCTTTTTCTTAGTCCCACTGCTTTCTATTTATCGTGGCGCTTATCAAAGTGAATTGGCGATGCTTGCAAGTGGGGTCTCTCAGGTTTATGAGCAGCTGATTCGCGTACTCATCATCATTTTGGCAGCTTTGGGATTTTCTCACGGATATTTTGATGTCTACCAGACGGCACAATGGGCGATGGCAGGCTCAGTGATTGGTGGGATAATAGCCTTATTCATTTTAAAGAAATATCAAAAGCAACAGTTATCTTGGTTACACTTTACTTGGCCGACGGTGGCACAAATCAAAGAACTTTTCCGAACCGAACGCTATCTTTTATCACGCTTATTAATTGAAGGTGGCTTACTTACGCTTTATACAGGGTTACTGATTGTCTTTCAGTTAGTGGATAGCTTTACAGTTGCCAACGGGTTGCATCAGGCGGGATTTTCCATGCTGGATGCGCAAACTTTAAAAGGCATTTACGACCGTGGTCAACCTTTCGTGCAATTAGGCTTAGTCGTTTCGACGGCTTTGTCTGCGAGTTTTCTTCCTAATTTGACCCGTTATCAGATGCAAGATAAGGAATTTTCTCACCTACGTTCTAGCAAGATGTATTTGCGGTTGATTGCTACCTTGGCGAGTGCGGCTACAGTAGGGCTGATTTTAATCTTACCTTTGATGAATAAAGCCTTGTTTAGAGATACATTAGGAAGTAGCGCTTTAAGTGTTTTTGCTATTGCGATTTTTATGATGTCGATGATTCAGAGTTATCAAGCTATTGAACAAAGCAAAAATCATTTTCGTCCGGCTTTTTATGCTGTTGTAGGTGCGATTATGCTAAAAATGATTTTATCTTATCCGCTTACCATTTTCTTTTCAATTAATGGTGCAAGTCTTTCCACAATTCTTGCTTTAGGATATGCTTTAGGTTATTTCATGTTAAAGACGAGTCGCGCAGTGAATGGATTTTGGAAAGAAGATAAATTTGTGCTAAAATTAGGTGTGTGTTTATTAGTGATGAGTGTAGGTTTAGTAGGCTATTTACAGCTTTTGCCGACTGACTTATCGCGGCTGGCCTCATTAGCGGTATGTATTCTAGGTGTGATAATTGGTGCGACATTATTTTTAGTAACAGCCGTAAAAGTCCGCTTATTGACGATTCGCGAGTGGCTTTTATTACCAAAAGGAAAACAAATTTTAGTATTGATGCGAGGGAAAAAATGAGATTAGATAAATTTTTAAAAGTATCCAGAATTATTAAACGTCGCTCTGTTGCTAAAGAAGTAGCAGATAAAGGACGGATTCAAATTAATGGCAAATTAGCCAAATCAAGCAGCATGTTAAAAGTAGGCGATGTATTGCAAATCCAATTTGGCAATAAAACGCTCGAAGTGAAAGTGCTCGTCTTGCAAGATTCCACGAAAAAAGAAGATGCAAGCAAAATGTATGAAATTCTTTCTGAAAAAAGGATAGAAGCTTAAAAGAAAATGGGCTTTCTCTAAAAAAGCGGAGGAAGGCTATTTTTTTGTCTGACTTTCAAAATAGCTATCTAGACATTGTTTTTAGATATTGGTATAATTGACAAGTATGAAAGAATCAATAGGAGGCAAAGGTGTTGAAAAAGGTTAAAAAAGATAATGTACACATGTTGGATAATCCTACAACAAAACAATTTCAGGCAAGTACTAGCTATACACAGCGACAGTTAATTTTTCGCAGACGTCGTTTAACCCTCCTGTTTACGATTGCCTTTATTTTGTTTGCTAGTGCAAGTGTGGCGCTTTTCAAAGATCAAATGCGTTTACATGAACTAAAGACTTACGCGCAAGAAACGAAGGAAAAGAACAAATCGACGAAGGAAGAAAAGGCCGCTTTAGAAAAAGAAGTAGCGCAATTAAAAGATGATGACTATGTGGGTAAGCTTGCAAGAAGTCGTTATTTTTATACAAAAGAAGGCGAGCTAGTTTATGTTTTGCCGGAGACTAGCAATTCAAATGATTAAGGATCCATCGTGCAAGTCACGTTGAATTATACATAAGGGTTATATTAGGAGGAACTATTTTTTTATGTCAATCGAAGTTGGAGCAAAACTACCAGGAAAAGTATCAGGAATTACCAATTTTGGTGCTTTTGTAGATTTGGGAAAGGGAAAAACCGGCCTAGTGCATATTAGTGAAGTTTCAAATGGTTTCGTCAAAGACATTAATGAAGTACTCAAAGTTGGCGATGAAGTGACTGTTTTGGTAACCGCTATAGGTGAAGATGGGAAGATTGGTTTATCCATTCGTAAAGCAATTGACAAGCCAAAAGAAGAAAAGAAGGAACATTCGCATAAAAAACCATTTAACAAAAATCACAATGGCCGCAAAGACAATGCACCTAAGCAAGACTTCGATGCGTTGATGAGTTCATTCTTAAAGGATAGTGATGATCGTCTAGCTTCTTTACGCCGCAATACAGAAGGCAAACGCGGTGGACGTGGCGGACGTCGTAGCTAAATCAAATTATTATTTCTAAGCATCAGTTAAGTACCCCAATAAAAAGGGACGCTTAGGTGATGCTTTTTATTATAAGGATGTGAACTGGGTTGGTCAGCTCCAAGCAGCTAAGTTCCGAATTGGCGGAAAAGTCCGAGAAGCAAAGAGTTTTCCAGCCAAGGCGGCTTAGATGCACAGGAGCTACCCAGCGAACACAGATTAATAAGGATGTGAACTGGGTTGGTCAGCTCCAAGCAAAAGGTTATCAATCAACTTGGGCAAATACGAGAAAATTCATGTGTTACCTTCTGCTAAGAAAATCGGATGAAAGGAGATTTTATTAAGCAGAAGGGTGAATTTTCCGAGTATTTAGTTGATTGATACCGAGAAAGCTAAGTTTTCCGGAATGTCGGGAAAGTCCGAGTGATGTCGCCAAATAAAGAAAGGGGTGTGCTATGGATTTAGCCAAACAATTCTATCAACATTGTCAAAAAAATGCATTTTTCCAGCCAACTGATCGGGTGTTACTCGCTGTTTCTGGTGGTGTGGATTCGATAGTCTTGCTAGATTTAATGCAGCTCTGTTTTTCAAAAATACCAATGGCGGTGGCGCATTTTAACCATCAGTTACGAGAAAATGCAGCGATGGAACAAGCCTTTATAAAAGAATATTGCCAAACACACCAATTACCTTTCTTTACGGCAAATTGGCAAGAAAAAGCGACCACAAATCTTGAAGCGCAGGCAAGAAAAGCGAGATATCGTTATTTTGCCCAAGTGATGAAAGCACAAGGATTTACCTGTCTATTAACGGCCCACCATGGCGATGACCAACTGGAAACCATGCTGATGAAGTTAGTCAAGTACGGTAATTTTCAAAATCTGGCTGGTATGAAAGCCAAAAGTGTGATTCCTGATACCACCTTGCCATTGTGCCGGCCGTTACTCTTTACAGACAAAAAGACGCTTTATGATTATGCGCACGAAAAGCAATTAACCTATTTTGAAGATGAAACCAATCAAAGTCTTGACTATGCGCGTAATCGTATGCGTCATCAGGTACTGCCAGTGCTGAAAGGCGAAAATCCGCAAGTGTTAAATCAAGTGGCACGTTTGAGTGAGCAGCTGCACTTTTTACAGGAAATCTTGGAAGAAATGCAAGATACATGGTATGATACACTTGTCAGACAAAGGTACGATACTTATCAGATTTTACTTGAACCCTTTTTGCAACTCACACCGGCGAAACGCTATTTTACTTTACAGGGGATTTTTCATCGCTTATCACTAGAAGCACAGATTCCCTTAAAAGAAGCCCATGTCGCCCAAGTGTTAGACCTACTTGCCGATGAGCGCGCTGCTTTTGTACTCTCAGTAGAAAAGCATTGGCAAATTCAAGCCATCCAAGACAAGCTAATCATTGCCCGTCAAAAGGAGAAAGTTGCCAGCGAAGATTTTTGCTACACGCTCAAAGTGGGCGAGTCAATCATGATTGATGCACATCGATGGGTGGGCTTGTTTGTCGCAGGGGAAGAAAAAATTCCAAAAAAAGTCAAACATTTCTCAGAATTTCGCCATGAATTTTTGGCAGAATTAAACCCGGTTTTAACGTTGCGCCCTAGAAAACCTGGGGATAAAATCGCATTGAGTACGAGTTTAACAAAAAAGATTCGGCGGTATTTTATTGATGAAAAGGTGCCAGCAGACAAAAGAACACAGGCAATTGTCGTCTTAGATGCGTCAAAAAATATCATGAGTTTGCTTCCTTTTGTGAATTCTTATTTGAGTATTGAGGATAAAACTGATAAAATACGTTACATACTGGTCTATCGATACATAGAGTAGCATTTAAGGAGGATTACGTCATGTTGATGAATGACATTGAAAAAGTATTGATTACAAAAGAGCAAATCGCCGCTCGTTGTGAAGAACTAGGTAAGGAATTACAAGAAAAATTTGCAGGAAAAACTCCTTTAGTCGTTGGTGTCTTAAAAGGGGCTGTTCCTTTTATGGCTGATATTATTCGTGCGATGGATAGCCATGTGGAAATTGACTTTATGGATGTTTCAAGTTACGGAAATGCCTTGGTGTCATCTGGTGAGGTCAAAATTGTAAAAGATCTTGATACCAATGTAGAAGGCCGAGACATGTTAATTGTGGAAGATATTATTGATAGTGGTCGTACTTTGGCGTATTTAGTAGACCTATTCAAATATCGTAAAGCAAATTCGATTACCATTGTGACCCTTTTAGACAAACCAGAAGGACGCGCGGTGGATATCGAAGCTGATTATGTTGGTTTTGATGTGCCGAATGAATTTGTGGTTGGCTATGGTTTAGATTACTGCGAACGTTATCGTAACTTACCTTATGTTGGGGTATTAAAACCTGAAATTTATCAAACAAATGAGTAAAAAAATATTGATACTTATGTTAAAATATATAGGTCAATAAAAGACAAACAAGGGCAAGGAGGAGCTCGATGAACAGGAAAAATAATAATGGTATGTTAAAAAATACCTTATATTACGTCCTTGTGCTTCTTGCAATGGCGGGGATTTTAATCTTCTTTGTTGGAAATGGAAGCAGTCAGTCACCATCGATTGACTACTCAAAATTTACTGAGCAATTAGAAGACGGTAAAATCAAGTCATTTTCCGTACAACCGGCAAATGGCGTCTACAAAATTAGCGGGAAATACAAAGATGAACAAACAGTAAGTAATAACGGTGGACTTTCGATTCTAGGTTCAACTAGTACGAAGTCAACGAGTTTTACAACGATTGTCTTGCCAAATGATTCCACATTAAGTGAGATCACTTCTTTGGCAGCCACACATAATGTAGCTACAACCATTAAGGAAGAATCTAGCAGCGGTGTTTGGATTTCATTCTTAATTAGCATGGTGCCGTTTGTCATCATGATCTTCTTCTTCTACATGATTATGGGTCAACAAGCCGGTGGTGGCGGTGGTGGCCGTGGCGTGATGAACTTTGGTAAATCAAAAGCCAAAGAAGCCGATAAAAAAGCCAACCGCGTGCGTTTCTCTGACGTAGCTGGGGCTGAAGAAGAAAAACAAGAATTAGTCGAAGTGGTGGAATTCTTAAAAGATCCACGCCGCTTCTCAGCATTAGGTGCACGTATTCCAGCTGGGGTGTTACTAGAAGGACCTCCAGGAACCGGTAAAACTTTATTAGCTAAAGCAGTTGCCGGTGAAGCAGGCGTACCATTTTACTCTATCTCTGGTTCAGACTTTGTAGAAATGTTTGTCGGGGTCGGAGCAAGTCGTGTACGTGATTTATTTGATACTGCGAAGAAAAACTCACCAGCCATTATCTTTATCGATGAAATTGATGCGGTGGGTCGTCAACGTGGTGCTGGTATGGGTGGCGGACATGATGAACGTGAACAAACCCTTAACCAATTGCTTGTTGAAATGGATGGTTTCAGTGGAAATGAAGGAGTAATCGTCATTGCTGCTACAAACCGTTCAGATGTTCTAGATCCAGCGTTATTGCGTCCAGGCCGTTTTGACCGTCAAATTTTAGTCGGTCGTCCCGATGTCAAAGGTCGTGAAGCTATTTTACGCGTCCATGCGAAAAATAAACCATTGGCTGATGATGTCGACTTGAAAGTAATCGCCCAACAAACACCAGGATTTGCCGGGGCTGATTTGGAAAACGTCTTAAACGAAGCGGCTTTAGTGGCTGCCCGTCGTAATAAAACGAAAATCGATGCATCTGATATCGATGAAGCCGAAGACCGCGTGATTGCTGGTCCTGCTAAGAAAGATCGTGTCATCAGCAAACGTGAACGCGAAATGGTGGCCTATCACGAAGCCGGACATACCATCGTTGGTTTAGTGCTTTCTCGTGCGCGTGTTGTCCACAAGGTAACGATTATCCCTCGTGGACGCGCCGGTGGTTACATGATTGCTTTACCAAAAGAAGATCAAATGTTGTTAACCAAAGACGATATGTTTGAACAAATCGTTGGCCTATTAGGTGGACGTACGGCTGAAGAAATCATCTTTGGCGTGCAATCTACTGGCGCTTCGAATGACTTTGAACAAGCCACAGCCTTAGCACGCAGCATGGTGACAGAATACGGTATGAGCGAAAAACTAGGTCCTGTACAATACGAAGGCAATCATCAAGTCTTTATCGGACGTGATTACGGTCAAACCAAAGCGTACTCTGAACAAATTGCTTATGAAATTGACCAAGAAGTTCGCCGTATCTTAATGGAAGCTCACGATAAAGCGCGTGAAATCATCGAAACACATCGTGACAAACATAAATTAATTGCAGAAAAACTGTTAGAGTTTGAAACACTAGATGCGAAGGCAATCAAGTCCTTGTTTGAAACAGGAGAAATGCCTTCACAAGATGAAAGTGAATTTCCAAGCGAAAAAGCACAAAGTTATGAAGAAGCCAAACGTGCATTAGAAGAACGTGATGCGAAAAAACAAGTGCAAGCGGATGATGAATTAACAATCACACCAGATGATACAACAGAAGAATAAACAAAAAGCGGCCGGTTCAAGTAATCGGCCGTTTTTTGAAATCATCGGAGGTTATTATGCAAATTAGAAAAGAAGAATTACCAGACTACGACACAGTCTATCATGTAGTCCAGCAAGCCTTTGAGCAGGCAGAACACGCAGACGGTAATGAAGCGGATTTGGTCACTGCCTTAAGAAAAGGTTCAGCTTTCATTCCCGAACTTTCGCTAGTTGCTGAGATAGAGGGGAAAATTGTCGGTCATATCCTCTTTACCAAAGGACAAATCGCCGATAAGACCGTGTTAGCACTAGCGCCATTGGCTGTATTGCCGGCCTATCAAGGACAAGGAATCGGTACAGCACTTATCAATGAAGGACATCGAATCGCTCGCCAATTAGGTTATGATTATGTGATTGTTTTAGGTGGCGCTTATTATCAACGTTTTGGTTATGTCTCAGCCAGCTCGCTCGGTATTACTGCACCATTTGAAGTACCCGACGAATACTTTATGGCGAAAAAAATCAATCCTCACGCCACAAACGTAAGCGGTGTGCTGCACTACGCCAAAGAGTTTGGGATAGAATAAAGTTGAGTCACTTCTGGCTAATTTTATAGTGCGGTATCGATCGACAAAAGCAAAATGAAGCAGAAAAATAAATTGCACTCAGGTTTGATACTTGGGTGTTTTTTTGAGTAAAGATGTTATTATTAAGACAACATAAATTATTTGGGACAAAGGTACAAGAAGGAGAATTCAAAGGAAAAAGAGCTATTCTTGAGCAAATGGATTTCTAAATTAAGGCAAAACAAATAGAAAGCAAACTATGGATACTTTTGATTGCACCTCCTTTTGATAATTGAAACTTCCGGAATCGGCAAAAATATATTAAAATATGGAGGTTGATGCTAGATTTATTGCCGATAAAAGGATATAATATAGTGTAGATTGGATTGATAAGGGAGGAGTGCAGATGGGATACCTTTCAGTTACTGAAATAGCAAAAAAATGGAATGTGTCGGAACGTAGTGTGAGAAATTATTGTGCTCAAGGGCGTGTGCAGGGTGCTTTTCTTACCGGAAAGACCTGGAATATTCCGGAGAACGCCGAAAAGCCGGAGCGTTCTAACAAAAAGAAAGCATCCCCTCTTACGCTGCTTGATATCTTCCAGGAGCAAAAAGCAAGTAAATACTCCGGCGGTATTTACCATAAAACACAAATTGATTTAACGTATAATTCAAACCACATTGAGGGAAGTCGTCTGACCCATGATCAGACCAGATATATTTTCGAGACCAATACCATCGGCGTAGAAAATGAAGCTCTCAATGTGGATGATGTGATTGAAACGTCAAATCACTTTCGATGTATTGATATGATTATCGATCATGCAACAAAAGCTTTGACTGAGAAGTTTATCAAGGAGCTTCATCTGACTTTGAAAAGCGGAACCAGTGATTCCAGAAAAGACTGGTTTGCAGTAGGAGACTATAAGAAATTGCCTAATGAAGTGGGTGGCATGGATACTGCTCTACCAGAAGAAGTTGCCAATAAGATGAAAATATTGCTATCGGCGTACAACTCAAAAGAAGAAAAGACCTTTGAGGATATTCTGGACTTCCATGTAAGGTTTGAGAGAATTCATCCGTTTCAAGATGGCAACGGTCGTGTAGGTCGGCTGATTATGTTTAAGGAATGTTTGAAATATAATATCGTTCCGTTCATTATTGAGGATAACCTGAAGATGTTCTATTATAGAGGATTGAAGGAGTGGGACAATGAAAAAGGGTATCTGACAGATGCTTGTCTGACCGCACAGGATCGATATAAGGCGTATTTGGACTATTTCAGAATCCCATATGGAGTAAGATAATTTTCAAAGGTTCAAATAATCTCTTCATATCTGACTTTGACAAATATATGTTAGAGCTTAGAAAATCGAAAAAGGATTAATCTCTCTCTATCATAAACAAAAGTTATGGAATAGGGTTTTTCGTGATAGTGTTACAAAAATACTTGACCACTATACAATGTAGTCTAAATACGAACAAATGAATTATTATCTAAAATCAAAGCCTACTGGAGTTTTTTCTGGTAGGCTCTTTTTGTTTAAACAAGAAAACTTTTAAAATCATTGGAGGTTTTTATGTACATTTGAAAAGAAGCATTAGCAGATTACGACACGGTCTATCAAGTCATCCAGCAAACCTTTGAACAAGCTGAACACGCTGACGGCAATGAAGCGGATTTGATCACTGCCTTAAGAAAAGGTTCAGCTTTCATTCCTGAACTTTCGCTAGTTGCTGAGTTGGTTATATTCTAGCCAGACCGCTCGGCATTGCTGCACCATTTGAAGTGCCAGATGAATACTTCATGGCACAAAAACTCAATCCCCACGCTACAAACGTAAGTAGTGTTGATTCATGACAAAGCGTTTGTAAGAAAATAAGAAGTAAAATGTCGGTAAAATACAAAATGAAGTAAAAAGTTGTCCCTAAGACATGAGGTTGGTGTCACGAAGATACTATTATCTGGAATTTGCCAGTTATAGAATGTGGCAATGGCTAAACCACTTGTTGCCCAACGTTTTTGGTTGATTGCAAATTTTATAAAAATGTCGGATGTAAATCTGTTTTTATAATAAACACAAAAAATATTATTGTTAGATCACTACTCTAAACGTAAAAGAAAATGTTTCGAAAAGATTAGTGAAGTCCAATCATCCAGTAGATTATGATAACGTATCTGTAAAGTAAATATATCGCATACAACAAGAACCACAATGACAGAATTAAAGTTGACAAAGAAAAGTCCACAGAAAAGATAGATGGTGCCATTTCCACCATCATGGCATGAGATAGAGCAATTAGATGTGGAGTAGATAATAGCGAGTCGGTGTACGATAATAGAGGGAATTTGTTTCTTTAAGATATGTGTTGCTATATGCGATACAAATCCTTATAATTAAGTTAAAGGAAGGTGAGTATTATGGCAGTAATGAAAACAGCAAATGTTAATGTAAGAATACAAGAAGATATTAAAGAACAAGCAGAACAGATACTGGCAACCCTAGGAATTTCTAGGGCAAGTGCTATTGATATGTTCTACAGACAAATCATTTTAAAACAAGGGATACCATTTCCTTTGACTGTTTCTAAGACTATTCCTATAAGAGAAGAAATGGATGAAGACACCTTCAATTCAATGATGGCAACAGGCTATACTCAGGCAATCCAAGGGGATAGTTATCCAATAGACGATGTTTTTGATGAATTAGAGCGAGGTCTATAATAGATACGTATACCATACAAATTACAAGTCAAGCCAAGGAACACCTAACTCTTATTAGAGACTACATTGCCCATGAGTTGAAAGAACCTGAGATTGCAAAGAATATGCTTAGGCTACTGAGAACGGAAATGTATTCTCTTGATAGTCTGCCACATCGCATTAAATGTATAGAAGAAAAAACATGGGGTGATTTAGGGTTTCGTAAACTTAGGGTAAAAAATTACTATATCTATTTTAGAATAGATGAGTCGTTAAAAGAGGTTCAAATTCTCGCAGTGATCTATACAAAAATGGATCAAGAAAAGCAATTAGAAAAACTATAATAAACTCGTTGCGCTATTTGAAAAATACTGAAAAAAATAAAAGATTTCGCATATAGTAAACTCAAAACCAATCAAAGAAATGAGTGCACAATAGATGAAATCAATCCCGCCATATCGAAACTTTTACTGAACCACAAGTACTTTTTTCGATGATTTTAGAAAAAGTCACTGATTGATACCAAAAATAGGTAACAAGTTATTGGTATATGCTTTAATGTTGGAAAAGGCGCAGCAACGATTTGGCAACACTTTACGCTACTGGTCGGGGAGGTTCTAATTTAACTAGCACAACGGGTCATAATATAAAATTTGATTTCATGATAAGGCGGAATTAATACCGTCTTTTTTTATGCTCAAAGAAAAAATTGCATAGTTTAGAAGGCTAGCTTTAAAATCATGGGGGGTTAGGGAATAGGATATCAGGGTAATGAAAAATGAGGTGGAAAATTGTCAACAAGACATGACATCGGTGTTACAAAGATGATATTATTAAGACAACATAAATTATTTGGGACAAAGGTACGAGGAGGAAATATAATATGGCAGGAAAAATTACCGCTAATATTGGCTTTGAAAAACAAATATGGGATGCGGCTTGTGTCCTTCGAGGGAATATTGATGCCTCTGAATACAAAAGCGTTGTATTAGGATTGATTTTTCTAAAGTATATATCCCGAGTTTATCACTTGTAAAAATCAAAAAGATAGCTAAACCTTTGAATATCAAGGGTTTCGGCTATCTTTTTCAATTATTTTAGTGTTGTATATGAATTTTTAGCGTAGTTTTTAAGTTCTTCAAATT
>DWVH01000006.1 GCA_019120335.1 Candidatus Enterococcus stercoripullorum | reverse complement strand
TTCAATCAAAAAATGGCGGAGGAGTTTTCAAAAGAGGAGCAGCTTGTTTTTATTTGTGGTCATTATGAAGGGTATGATGAACGGATTCGTACATTAGTAACGGATGAGGTTTCTTTAGGCGATTATGTTTTAACCGGTGGCGAACTCGGAGCGATGGTAATGATTGATGCGACCGTGCGATTGTTGCCTGATGTATTGGGAAATCAGACATCGGCACAAACGGATTCTCATTCTACAGGATTGTTGGAGCATCCGCAATATACCCGACCAGCGAATTTCAAAGGGATGGAGGTACCGTTTGTCTTAACGAATGGTAATCATAAATTAATAGAAGAATGGCAATTAAAAGAATCATTGCGCAGAACCTATTTACGTCGTCCAGATATGCTTGAAAAATTAGACTTAACCAAACAAATGGCTAAACTACTAGCTGAGGTCAAACAAGAAGAACAAAAAAATATTGAAGAATAAAAAAGGCAAGCGGGTAGGCAGGCTATCCGCTTGTTTTTTTGTTATAAAAAGAAAAAAACCACTCACCAAATGGGCAAGTGGTTTGTGTCGATAAATTAACGACGGATTTCTTTAATACGAGCTGCTTTACCGTGTAATGCACGTAAGTAGTAAAGTTTCGCACGACGTACTTTACCGTAACGTACTACTTCGATTTTAGCTACACGAGGTGTGTGTAATGGGAATGTACGTTCAACACCAACACCGTTAGAAATCTTACGTACTGTGTAAGTTTCGCTAATGCCAGCACCACGACGTTTGATTACTACACCTTCAAAAATTTGGATACGTTCACGTGAACCTTCCACAACTTTTGCGTGTACACGTACAGTATCACCAGGACGGAATGCTGGGATGTCTGAACGTAATTGTTCTTGAGTTAATTCTTGAATTAATGGATTCATTTCTTCTTTCTCCTTATACCAAATATTCTTAAGACTTTATAAGGCCCCAGCGGAATATCGTAATTAACGAGCAAACACGCTCAAAAAGTATATTAACATATTTTGCGCAGTGCTGTAAAGAGAAAATTCTTGTCAGACAGATGTTTTTTTGCAAATCTCTAGGCTGTTTCAAAGATAATCAGTGAGAGTATTGAAAAAAACGGTTTGATAAGTAAAAGTTTAAGTGATAAGTATCAAGAAAAGAAAAATAGATAGTCGTATATTAATCGTTTAATTGAAAGAAATCAGTTAATAATGGAAATTCCCGATAAGATAAGTCAGCGGTTATCCTTCCTTCTTGCATATAAAAAATTTCATTACATAAGTCAGTGAGATAAGCTAAAACGTGGGAAGAAACCAGAACGATTTTTCCTTGATGGGCATAATCTATCAATAGCTCTTGTAGATTTTTGACTTGTGTAGGATCTAATCCATCAAATGGTTCATCTAATAATAGAATTCCCGGTTGGTGAATAAGAGTCATAATCAAATGCACTTTTAGCAACGTTCCTTTTGATAATTGATTCAATGGTCGGTCTAAAAAGGGAGTCAATTCAAAGTGTTCTATTAGGTGATCCATTTCGTCACTAGGATATCGCAGCCTTCTAATGTGACAGATATACCTCATATTTTCATCAATCGTCAAGTAATCATATAATAATAAGTTGGTTTCGAGGTAGCCTAAATTATTTTTGATTAATTCATGGTTAAAAGGTTCATTATTATACAGAAGAGAAGGATAGCTTGCAGCATAGTAGCCAGCTAAATTGTCTAATAAAGTGGTTTTGCCAGCGCCATTTTTACCCACTAATCCATAAATATTTCCGGATTTTAAAGACATTTGGATATTTTTTAAGGCAAAAGTATGGTTGGGATAGCTATAGTTTAAGTTTTTTACTTCTAAATGATTATGCGACATGGTTACTATTCCTTTCTACAAAATGTGTTAAATGTTTTTTGGTTAGATAAATGATATAGATAGTCAGAAAGATTCCTATCAAATGCAATAGCGCCCATATCGTAAGTAGTAAATAAACGTTGGCATTAGGCTGGTGCAAGTGAAATAAGACAACTAAATTGATGAGTTCAAATAAAAGAATGGCGATAGAGTTTATAAGAATTGCTTTTATCGTAGGTCGATTATAAAATGGATCGGTTCTAAAAAAGTTCGGGTAGATTGAAGTGACAATCGGATAGCTAGCTGGTAATATGACTAATGTAAAAGGAAGCACTAAAATAACAATCATTAATTTTACTGTCCAAGTTTCTGGAATCATACTCAGAAAAACTAAAAAATAGATAGCATCACAAAAGAAATGGAGTAGATAATTGATTTGTAATTTTCGTATAAATTTTTCTTGTAAAAAGTGACCAAAATGCTGGAGTTGAATCATCCGTTTTGCTTCTAAATCAAAGCTTGTCAATGTGGATAAAAAAGAGTTATTGCTACCGATAGCTGTAAATAGTAAGCAAAATAGTATGCAATATCGGATACTGTCTTTAAAAAGGTAGCTATAATTTCGGCTTATTTCAAAGGCAGAATATATCAAAAGACCAGGTAGGACTAGGACCATGAAAAGAAAAGCAGAAAGCGTTACATGAGATTCATGGATAAGAATCGAAAATTCAAGAAATAGTGAGCTTTGATTGAATCGTAATTGGATTTTGCTTTTTAGGATTCGATAACTCAAAATTAAGGTGCCTATCATGAGTATCATTAAAACTACCCATATCTGTACTTGTAGCGTTGCGGTCAACATTTTTTTGAAAAGCGAAATACTTGAAAAGATAATTACCAAAGTAGGATAGTTGATTAGATATCTGCCTAAGAGGTCTAGACTTTGCCATTTTGGTTTCAATAATATTGGTCGAATGCCGATTGCACTGACCAAAAGTACGAGCTCAATGAATAAGTAGCTAAAATTGAGCTGATATTTAGCATAATGAGATATAAAAAAGAGATAAGTAAAAAGCGACAAACCAATTATTTTGGTATAATTAAGCGCCCAGTCAACAGCATAGTGAATTTGTTTAAAAGAAAGCCCAAGGTTATATAGCGAGTATTTTCTTTTTTTATTTTGAAGAGTGAGGATACTTTCTTTTAATCCAACTAGTAGTAAACAAATCGGCAATAAAAAGAGTAAGGAGAAGTATGACTCTTTTTCTTTGATACTATAGCTGAAAAGACTAAATAGTATCGGGGTAATCAACAAATTGTTGAGAAGATGTATAAGATATAACATTTTTCCCATTGGTTTTTGACTAGCTAAGTGATTCTTTTCGAAATACAAACTAGTGATAAAAATGTCTAAAAGATACCGTTTCATCTATTTTCTCCTTTTCTTTTATTGTAATTATCGTAAACGCTTAAAAAAACTTTGTCAAGATGATAAATTAAGTAGTCATGTAGTGTGTCAGCAAGGAAAAACACTGCTACAATATGAAAACAGATAAAAAGAGGTTATTGTCATTAGTGAGGAAATGGAAAAAGTTACGGTTGATTATGAAGCGCTACAAGAACGTATTCAATATGAAAGTGATCGTTTGGTTAAACAAATCAAGGAAGAGTTATCAGGAAAAATGTTAGTTTCTTTACAGAAAATTGGCTATGCGTTTGAACAAGCGACGAAGCTAAGAGTATTACAATCATAATTTATTTTAGTACAGCGACTAATCTTTTAAGAAAAAGGGCGTTGTACTATATTTTTGAGCTAATTTTTGCTATGCTAGGAATGTTGATTTTTTAAAGAAGGGAGTTATGATTTTGCGGAAAACAAATGTTGCTCTAGTGACTGTGGCGATTTTTGTGGCGACTTTCATGACGGCGGTAGAAGGGACCATTGTGACAACTGCGATGCCTACCATTGTCGGTTCGTTACACGGGATTGAGTTAATGAACTGGGTCTTTTCGATTTATCTATTAACCAGTGCGATGTTAACCCCCATTTATGGAAAACTAACGGATAAAATTGGTCGCAAACCCGTTTTCATGGTGGGAACTTTGCTTTTTATTATCGGTTCAGCACTCTGTGGCATGAGCTTTAATATGTATACGTTGATTTTAGCGCGGGCTTTACAAGGAATGGGGGCTGGTGCTCTAATGCCGGTTTCATTGACTTTGTTGGCGGACCTTTATCCAATTGAACAACGTACAAAGGTTATGGGCTATAATTCAACGATGTGGGGAATAGCTAGTGTGATTGGTCCATTAGCTGGTGGATTAATTGTTGATACCGTTGGATGGCATTGGATTTTCTTTATTAATGTGCCAATCGGTTTAGTGCAATTATTCTTAGTTTTTATGAGTTTGCATGAAGAAAAACGCGTGCGTGAAACGAAGAAAATGGATCTTTTCGGTAGTGTTGTTTTGATGTTGGTCTTGCTTAGTTTATTAGCTGGTTTCCAATTATTAAGTGATCAAGGATTGGCTTGGCTGGTCATGAGTTGCTTTATTGCTAGCGTGCTATTTTTCGTATTATTCATCTGGGTGGAAAAGCGCGCCGAAGATCCAATTATCACATTTAGTTTGTTTAAAAATCCTTTATTTGTTGGCGTCAATCTGATTGCGGCATTGGTAAGTGGCATCTTAATGGGGGTAGATGTGTATATTCCAATGTGGATGCAAGGTGTATTAGGTTTAGCTGCTGGGATTGGTGGCTTAGTATTAGCACCGATTTCACTATTTTGGGTTGTAGGTACGAATGTGGCCAGTAAGATGATGGCCAAACAATCCATTCAAAAGGTTGTCATGCTTGGTTTGTTGGCGATTCTTGTGACAACAATCGGTTTATTTTTCGCTCCGATGGGGATTGGCGTGTGGTATTTTGTTTTGCTGATGTTTATTTTTGGAATCGGTATGGGTATGGTGATTGTCTCGACAACGGTCACCGCACAACAAGTCGTACCAAAAAGTCACTTAGGAGAAGCAACTTCATTTAATACCTTGGTTAGAACCATTGGACAAACAGTGATGGTAGCTGTCTTTGGTTTAATCTTTAACTTTATGACCAACCAAGAATTAGATAAGCAACATTTAGCTGGACGCACTGATTTATTAAACCAATTTGTCAATCCAAAAACGGCGCATCAAGTGGCGAGTCGATTACATGAGATTTTGCGAAAAGTGCTTTACGAAGGACTCCATGCGGCATTTTTAGTAACTATTTTACTGGCAGTGATTAGTATGGTTTGTGTGAAAATTTATATCCGCCATCAAGTGAAATTAGGTGAATTAGAGGAATAAAAAAAGAACGGTTGGCTGACCGTTCTTTTTTATGCACTCATTTGGATTTGTAAGACATATTGTTCGAATTGGTGCTTAAAGCTATCAAAATATAGAGCAGCCGGCACTTTTTGTGACTTTTTCCATTCATAGGCCATACCGATTAATAGCCAACTGGTTGAAGTCGTTAAAATTTCGCTTTCTGGTGTGCGCAATGATTTTGGAATCGCACGTTGTAAAATCAGTTGCAAATCTTCTCTTAACACAGGGCTCGTATAAAAACTCAAAGCTTCGACATAGTTCTTTTTGCAGATGCTAGCCATATCGGTATGAAAATCAGCCAAAATTAAGAAAATCTTCTTTAATAATTCTAAAGAAAATGGTTCGTCTGGTAGAATTTGTTCTTGAATTTGAGCGAGTAAGGTTTCTTTAGTAATCATGTCTAGCAAGTGATATTTATCCGTAAAGTAATTATAAAAAGTGGCTCGATTGATTTGTGCTTGATTGGTTATATCGGCAATTTTGATTTTTTCTAAACTTTTTTGATGCAATAAAGTAATGAAGGCCTCGATGATTTGTTGGCGTGTTTTTTTACTGCGAATATCAATTGTTGTCATTACGTTCACCCTCTCTTTTTTTATTATATCAAGAATGGATGAATTTACCAAAAAAATGTTTTAGCGCACGAGACAAGTAATCCCTTTTTTTTCAAAGATTTTTTGATGTTTGAAGAGATCTTCTGTATGTAGTTGGCTGACCTTAGCTAGACGATAGGGACGGTTGAGCTGTTCATATTTTTTTTCACCAAATTGATGGAAAGGAAGTAGCTCAATATTTTGCACACCATATAAAGTAAATAATTTTGCAAATTCTTTAGCATCTTCTAGGCTATCATTGTATCCTGGAATAATCGGAATCCGCACAATGATTTGATGATGCTGGATGGCATAACTGAGATTTTGCAAGATGATATCTTGTTTAACCCCCGTAACTTGGCGATGCTTTTCGTTATCATAATGTTTAATGTCAAAATAAATTAAATCAACATACTGTGCGATTTCTTGAAAGGTATCTGCTTTACAATATCCAGTCGTTTCTATAGCGGTATGGATATTTTGGGCTTTTAAGGCTTTGAGTAAGTCGAGGGCAAAATCAGCTTGAAACAAGACTTCTCCACCGGATAGTGTAACGCCACCACCTGATTCTTGGTAAAAAGGAAGGTCTTTTAATACTTCTTCCATAATTTGGTCGACTGTTTGCATTTTACCAACTGTTTGCATTTTTTTCTTTTGAGGATGAAACATTTCTTCAGGATGGGCATTTTGTGATTCAGGATTGGCACACCAATAACAGCGCAAGGGGCACCCTTTAAAAAATACGACCGAACGAATCCCTGGGCCATCATGCAGACTAAATTTTTGAATATTGAAAATACAAGCTTGTTTAACTGAACGCATCATAGTATCCCTTCTTTCTTTCATGTTTATCTTAACACAATAAACTTCAAACGTAAATATAATTTGTTTCAAATGAAATGTTATATCTGTAAATTGAAAGGCATGCTGGTTTATGTTATGCTAGATTTGCCTGAGAAAGGATGAGGTTGATGACTAGAGAAGAAGAAATTATTGCGATTGTTAGTGAAAAGAAAAAAATAGAAGTCAATGAATTGGCTGATTTATTAAAAGTCTCACGGGTCACGATTCGAAAAGATTTAGATAAATTAGAAAGTCGGGGAATTTTGCATCGCCAACATGGTTTTGCGGTATTAAATAATCAAGATGATATCAATTATCGCCTGGCTATTAATTATGACTTGAAGCGTAAAATTGCTAAAAAAGCTGCTGAATTAGTAAAAGATGGCGAGATGGTGATGATTGAATCAGGATCGACTTGTGCACTTCTAGCAGAAGAATTAGCATATAATAAAAATGATGTGACGATTATTACCAATTCTTGTTTTATTGCTTCTTATGTACGTAAGTCAGATAGTGTCAAAATTATTTTGCTTGGTGGAGAATATCAAAAAGATTCGCAAGTCAATGTGGGGCCGCTTGTCAAAAAAGTAATCAGTGAATTTCGAGTAGATAAACTATTTGTTGGGATTGATGGCTTTGATCGTGCACGTGGTTTTACTGGTAGTGATATCACTCGAGCGGATACCGCCAACGCGATGATGCAAAGTGCCAATCAAACTATCGTACTTACTGATTCCACCAAGTTTGAACAAATGGGGGTCATTTCTGAATTTCATTTTGCTGATATTTCGCATGTGTATACGGATGCGGGAATTGATGAAGCAACCATTCACTTTTTAAATGAGCAAGACATTCAGGTTGCGACAGTCTAAAATAAATGTTTTTTGTCTAAGTAGATCTAGTTTCGCTAGTTTTACTTAGACTTTTTTTATTGGTTTAAGTTTCTAACTTTCATTCGTAATTAAATAAAGTTTCATTTGACAAATTGTGAAAAGATGTGCTATATTATGTGCGTAAGAAATCAATAAAGGTTTCAAATGAAGAAAAGAGGGATTTATATGTCAACTGCTGTAGCGACGCAAGATCATGTTAATCGTAAACATTTTGGAGATTTAACCCCACGGATGAATCAATATCGTGAAGAAGTTTTAGACAAGAAGCCTTATATTTGTGCAGAGCGTGCGATTTTAGCTACTGAAAGCTATAAACAGCATCAAAACGAACCTAATCTTTTGAAACGTGCCTATATGTTACAAAATATTTTGGAGCACATGAGTATTTATATTGAAGATGAGACCTTAATTGTAGGAAATCAAGCAAAATCCAATAAAGATGCACCAATTTTTCCAGAATACACCCTCGAATTTGTCTTGAATGAATTGGATACTTTTGAAAAACGTGATGGGGATGTTTTCTATATTACAGAAGAAACCAAAGAACAATTACGTGCCATTGCGCCATTTTGGGAAAATAATAATCTAAGAGCTAGAGCCGGTGCGATGTTGCCAGAAGAAGTAAAAGTTTATATGGAATCAGGATTTTTCGGTATGGAAGGGAAGATGAATTCTGGAGATGCCCATTTAGCCGTGAATTACGAAAAAGTCTTAAAATATGGATTACGCGATTTTGAAGAACGAACGAAAAAAGCTAAAGCAGCATTAGACTTAACCAAACCAGAAAATATCCATAAGCATCATTTTTACCGCGCTGTATTAATTGTAATTGATGCGGTAAGAAGCTATGCTATGCGTTTTAGTCAATTAGCTAAAGAAAAAGCTGTACAAACACAAGACGCGAAACGTAAGGCTGAGTTACTTGAAATGAGTCGTATTTGTGCGAAAGTACCATATGAAAAAGCTGAAACCTTCCATGAAGCGATTCAATCTGTTTGGTTTATCCAATTAATTTTGCAAATCGAATCGAACGGACATTCCTTATCTTATGGTCGTTTTGATCAATATATGTATCCTTATTACCGCCATGATATTGACGCAGGAATAATATCTGAAGACCAAGTTGTTGAATTATTAACTAACCTTTGGATTAAAACACTAACGATTAATAAAGTTCGTAGCCAAGCCCATACTTTCAGCAGTGCAGGTAGTCCTTTATACCAAAATGTAACAATTGGTGGCCAAACAACAGATAAAAAAGATGCAGTGAATGATTTATCTTTCTTAGTATTGCGAAGTGTTGCTCAAACACGTTTGCCACAACCAAATTTGACGGTGCGCTATCATAAAAATTTAAATCCAAAATTTATGAATGAAGCGATTGAAGTAATGAAACTCGGCTTTGGTATGCCAGCTTTTAACAATGATGAAATTATTATTCCATCTTTTATCAAGTTTGGTGTCAAAGAAGAGGATGCTTACAATTATAGTGCGATTGGTTGTGTAGAAACAGCTGTACCTGGAAAATGGGGTTATCGTTGTACCGGTATGAGCTATATCAATTTTGCTAAGATATTGATGATTACGATGAATGATGGGATTGATCCTGTTAGCCGTAAACGTTATGCACAAGGTCATGGCCATTTTACCCAAATGCAAAGTTTTGATGATTTGCTTCAAGCTTGGGATCAGACTTTACGTGAATTAACCAAAATGAGTGTCATTGTCGAAAACGTGGTCGATTTAGCGATTGAAAGTGAAGTTCCTGATATTTTATGTTCGGCTTTGACAGATGATTGTATTGCACGTGGTTTAACTTTAAAAGAAGGCGGTGCAGTCTATGATTATATTTCTGCTTTACAAATCGGTATTGCGAATTTAGCAGATTCTTTAGCCGCAATTAAAAAGTTAGTCTTTGAAGAAAAGAGATTTACGACTGAACAATTATGGGATGCGTTGATTCATGATTGGCAAGGAGAAGAGAATGAACAAATCCGTGAAATGATTATTGAAGAGGCGCCAAAATATGGCAATGATGAAGATTATGTTGATCAATTAGTTCATGATGCGTATGAAGTATATATTGATGAAATCAAAAAATATCCAAATACTCGTTTTGGCCGTGGTCCAATTGGTGGTATTCGTTACTCGGGTACTTCTTCTATTTCTGCAAATGTTGGTCAAGGAAAAGGCACGATGGCTACTCCAGATGGTCGAAAAGCATGGAGTCCATTAGCTGAAGGTTGCTCACCATCACATAATATGGATCAGCACGGCCCCACCGCAGTCTTAAAATCAGTGGCTAAACTGCCAACGGAAGATATCTTAGGTGGTGTGCTCTTAAATCAAAAAGTGAATCCGCAAACATTAGCCAAGGAAGAAGATAAACAAAAATTGATTATGTTATTACGTACTTTCTTTAATACTTTGAAAGGCTATCATATCCAATATAATGTCGTCTCAAGAGAAACTTTATTAGATGCGCAAAAACATCCTGAAAAACACCGTGACTTAATTGTGCGGGTTGCGGGTTATTCAGCTTTCTTTAATGCCTTATCTAAAGCAACGCAAGATGATATTATTGCACGTACTGAACATGTCATTTAAAACTTGTAATTGAAGGTGAAAAAAATGGAACTATTATTAGATACTGCCAATTTAGAACAAATTCAAAAATATGTAGATACTTTACTAATTGATGGGGTAACCAGTAATCCATCCATCATTAAAAAAGAAGGAAAAATCGATTTTTTTGAACATTTACGCCAAATTCGGCAAATCATTGGCAAAAATCGTACCTTACATGTCCAAGTGGTTGCGACGGACTATGAAGGCATGTTGGCTGATGCGCAAAGAATCTTAAAGGAAATCGATGATCAAGTCTATATTAAAGTACCGAGTAATGAAGTTGGCTTTAAAGTAATGAAGGAGTTGAAACGTCAAGGTATCCATATCACAGCCACGGCAATTTATACAGAATTTCAAGGGTTGTTGGCCATTCATGCAGAGGCGGATTATCTAGCACCTTATTATAATCGGATGGAAAATTTAAACATTGAGGCTAGTTTAGTGATTCAAAATCTTGCAGCTGAGATAAAGCGAGTTCATTCCGATAGTAAAATCTTAGCAGCTAGTTTTAAAAATGTCAGTCAAGTGTTACAGGCTATCAATCAAGGGACTCAAGCTGTTACGATTGGTCCAGATGTTGTTGCTCAAGCCTTTAGTATGCCATCTATCCAAAAAGCTATTGATGATTTCTCACAAGATTGGCAAAGTATCTATCCGAATTGTTACATTCATAATTTATCTTAATGGAAGATTCCTATGACTGACGGATAAGCTCATTGTTAAATTCGACATTGAGCCTATCCGTTTTTTTATGCTTTTAAACGAAAAAATTTCTTATTTATCAGTCAAATGATTGAAACTGTGTTATACTATAGTTAATAGAAAGCGCTATCAAAAAGTGTAAGAAGGTGAGTGTATGTATGGATTAGGCGATATTCTATTTTTAACGCTCTTTGCGATGCTTGTGGTTTTTGTTGTCTTGCTAGGCATCTGGGGGCTAATGGTAGTTATGAGTAAAATCTTAAATCAAGGTGGAAAGTAGGGTGAGCATATGTCAGCAATTGTTCAACAAATGATTGAAACTTCAGGAATAGCCAATTTAACGTTGCAAAATGGAATCATGATTTTATTAGCTTGTTTCTTCTTATATTTGGGAATTAAAAAGAAGTATGAGCCATATTTAATGATTCCGATTGCATTTGGGATGTTGTTAGTGAATTTACCTTTAGCCAATCTTATGGCCGGTGCTACTAATGGTCAACCAGGAGGCTTATTGCATTATCTATATTTAGGTACGGAATTAGGCATTTATCCGCCATTAATCTTTTTGTGTTTAGGAGCAGCCACAGATTTTGAACCCTTACTTGCCAATCCTTACACGATTCTTTTAGGGGGAGCAGCCCAGTTTGGAATTTTTGCAGCCTTTTTCCTAGCACTTCTTTTTCATATGTCACCACAAGAAGCGGCATCCATTGGCATTATTGGTGGGGCAGATGGTCCGACAGCAATCTTTTTAACCAGTCGTTTAGCACCTAACTTACTACCTGCCATCGCTTTAGCAGCTTATTCTTATATGGCGTTGGTTCCTATTATTCAACCACCGATTATTCGTGCACTGACTACAGAAAAAGAACGCCAATGTCCAATGAAAGTCACCCGTAAAGTGAGTCAAAAAGAAAAAATTATCTTTCCAATCGCAGTGACTATTTTTGTGAGTCTATTAGTTCCTAGTGCTACGACATTAATTGGGTGTTTAATGTTGGGAAATTTAATTCGTGAAGTTAAACTAATACCAAAATTATCTGAAGTCTTACAAAATGTCTTTATGTATATTATTACCGTTATTTTAGGTTTAACAGTGGGTGCCAAGGCAGAAGGAAATTTATTCTTATCTAAAACTACCTTAATTATTATTATGCTTGGGTTGATCGCTTTTGCAGTCGGCACCGCTTCAGGGGTATTGATGGGAAAACTAATGTATTATGTGACAAAAGGAAAAGTAAACCCAATGATTGGTGCAGCAGGGGTATCCGCCGTTCCAATGGCAGCGCGTGTTGTTCATTTAGAAGGTCAAAAAGCCAATCCTCATAACTATTTATTGATGTATGCGATGGGACCAAATGTTGCCGGGGTTATTGGTTCAGCCGTAGCAGCCGGTGTTTTACTAGCATTCTTCCAATAATGAATGTTCAATAAGTGATGTGCCGCTGTGAAACAAATTTTTTAGTGAAACAAGGTGAAAAAATAAAACGCTTTTTGCGAAATAATCCGTATGAAATTGCGTCAAATAAGCATTCTTTTATGTTCGTTTTTTTGAGGATAACTAACGTAAACAGTTTTACTTGTTGATATACAAATGTTTGTTCTGCTTTGAAAACGGATGAAATCAACACGTCAAGGAAAAATTTTTCGTTCAAAAAAAATTGTGAAACAAAAATTCCGATATTTTTTGAATGATGTGGATAACTCAAAAAGATTTTATTTTCAGCTTCCTTATGTTAAAGTATCATTATGGAAAATGAAAGGGGCAGCGTGTATGTGGTCAAAAGAAGAAAAACGTGAAGCCTATGAGTTATTAATGCTTCAACAAAAGGGCTTATTAGAGATTGAAAGTAATTGGATTGCAAATTTGAGTAATTCATCCGCTTTATTAAATGAAACATTAAAAGAAACGGTATTTGCCGGTTATTATCTTTTTGATGGACAAGAATTAATTTTAGGACCATTTCAAGGGAAAGTTTCTTGTACGAGAATTCAAATGGGCAAAGGTGTTTGTGGAGAATCTGCGCAAAAGGAAGAAACATTAATCGTCCCTAATGTCAAAGAGCATGAGAATTATATTTCTTGTGATTCTGCAGCAATGTCTGAAATTGTCGTGCCAATGGTTAAAGACGGCAAATTAATCGGTGTACTGGATATCGATAGTTCTAAAATTGGGATGTATGATGAAATCGATCAAGAATTTTTAGAACAATATGTCGCGATTCTTTTAGACAGTTTATAATGAAAGCTTCAAAGCGGCTTCTTTTCTAAATTTTAGAGAAGAGGCCGTTTATTTTATTAAGATTTGTTTAGAATGAAATAACATCTATTCACATACCATTTGGAAAGTTTTATACTGATTCATAGTGAAGAAAAGATGGTATCAAATCATGAAAAATAAAAAAATTATCAGTGGTGTGACGCTTGCTATTATCCTAATCGGCATGCTTATCTATTGTTATGCAGATGATATTTATCATGCTTTACATCCACCTAAAGAAGAGCATGTTTTTAAAACAAAACCAGATGCGATGATTCCTCAATTAGCACATCAGCTAGGTTTAGCAAATACGAATCAAATGGATGGTTTAGCTAATCAAGCGGTGAAAGTCTATAATCATCAGTCACAATCTAAAAATGGCTATTTTGAAAGTTATATCGAAATCCCCGTTAGTCAGCAAAGTCGTTTTGTTTCAATGGTCTTTTATCAAAAAAATAGTAAAGACTATTACGAAATTCCAGCTAGGAAATTATCTGATACGACTTATTATATTCAAACAGAATTTTTTTCTCAGCGGCCCAAAACAAAATGGCGCCAAGGCGTTTTGCTTTCAGGAATGTTGATGGAATATGAATATTTTCCAATTCAAGATCATTTCAAAGCAAAAAATTATCATCAACCTAAGCAATTATTATACCCGAGCCTACAGTTAGCTTCTCCTCAACCAATGCATTTGATGAAAGAGAAACGATTGAAAAAATTTGTTCACAGCGAAAGAAAATCACAAAAACATGAATTCATGGTGCATCATTTAACAGATTTTTATTTAGCTGATTTTGAACATCAAAAACAAAACAGCATTGAGAGTATGTATTTTGACTATACGAAGATTGATGATGGAAAGATTCAGATGGATTTCAACTTTACTTATCCATTATTAAAAAATGTTTCTTATCAAATAGCGATGTTTAGTCAGGCAAATGGCTTGGATGATGTCAAAAATTATCCATTAACACAAACAGGACCAAAGCATTTATCTTTATATTTTACGAACCATGATCATAATCGCTATGAGACGGGTTACTATACTGGCTATATTCAAAGAAATACGCCAACTCAGTCGCAAGTTAGTTTCATTAGCAAGCAATTTTTCATTCCTAAATATATTTTAAAAACCATTAGTTACAAAATGAAGAAAATAGATGGGCCACGTGGTATTTATGCGCTACAATTAAAGTTAAATAAGAATGAGCGTATTTTGCAAGCGCGTTTTGCAGTGTGGACGGCTAGAGGCAATCAAGATGACTTGCAGTGGTATACAGTCGATTCACCAAATCAACAAGGAATTTTTGAAGTGATGATTGATACGCGCAAAGTTCATTTTGATGGCAAGGAAATTGATAGTCTAGTAGATGTTGAGATAGACCAAACTGGAACACAAAGGATGGGCGAAATGAAAGATAAGGTATCGAAAAATCGAGTGGCTATGTATGTCAATCATCGGGGTAATCATCAATATGCACCGGAAAATTCATTGCCAGCTTTTAAGCAAACAAAATATGAAGCGATTGAGACAGATATTCATTTAACGGCCGATCAACAGTGGGTGATTATGCACGATGATTCTTTAGAGCGTACAAGTAACGGTAGTGGAAAATTGGGCTTATTTACTTACCAACAACTTCTTCAATTTCGTTTAATTGGTATTGGTGAGCAGCGCTATGTATCTGCGGAGTTAAAAATTCCGACACTGGCAGAATTTTTAGCAATCTGTCAAAGTAAGCAAAAAATTCCGGTCATTGAGATTAAGGATAAAGAAATAAATGAGGCTGCTTATCAAAATTTGGTGCAAATGGTGCGCGAAGCCGGTTTTGGGTTGACTGCTAGATTTATTTCGTTTTATTATGAGCCATTAAAAGTAATAAAACAATTGATGCCTGAAGCTGCGGTGATGTATTTGGATAAAGATATCACGGCAGGTAATATCAAAAAAGCCAAACACTTAGGAACGCGAGCTGGTTTAAATATTAAATGGCAAAATCTAACTTATGAAAAGGTAGTCCAAGCCAAAGCTGCTGGCTTACAGGTTGGTGCCTGGACTGTCCCTGCAAGTCAATATTGGCAAATGGAACAAATGGGCGTGGATTATATCACAACAGATGATTAGTCATACAAAAAGAGCGTTTCTTCTAATAGTGTTGAGACGCTCTAATCTTGTATATAAAGAAAAAAAGCGTTGAGATTGCTCAACGCTTTTTGGTACATCTTCAAAAAATACCTATGGAGGCGGTGGGAGTCGAACCCACGTCCAAACATATCGCCACCCAAAAATCTACGCTCATAGTCGGCTCTATTTAAAGTTCATTTGAGAAGATGCCGAGTGACAGGCCCCTTAACAAACTAGTCTGACAATCTCTTTAATCAAAAACAGACGGAATTTGATTACGTATCCCACTTAGAATAAGACCCGGGAAAAGCACATGGGCGATGCTTAGCGGATCACGCCCGCTGTTTTTTAGGCAGCTAAAGCGTAAGAATTGTTTGTTTTTGCAGTTATATTTAACTGTAACGTTTTAACGTAGACGTAACCTACGAAGCGCAATTCAGGCCCGAACTATGCCTGTCGAATCCGTAACGCCCCCTCAATAAAAATAAGAGGGTGCCACTTACAAAGAAAAGTATAGCATAACTTCTTTTAATATCAAAGAAAAAACTTGAAAAGTTTAATATTATTTTAAGAGATTGCCTTTTAAGCATTATTTAAGGTAAATAAAGGATGATTATTGTGAGGAAAACTATCGAATTTATATGAATTGGGTTATAATGAATTCAGAGAATAAACGAATACTAGAGGTGAAAATCATGCAAATATTAATGATTGAAGATAATGAATCTGTTGCAGAAATGATGCAAATGTTCTTTATCAATGAAGGCTGGGAAGCAACGTTTAAATACGATGGTAAAGAAGGACTTGATGCTTTTTTAGCGGAACCTGATAAATACGATATTATCACATTGGATTTAAACTTACCTAGTATGGATGGAATGCTTGTAGCAAAAGAAATTCGTAAGGTTTCAAATACGGTGCCAATTATTATGCTCACAGCGCGTGATTCTGAAAGCGATCAAGTGATTGGGCTAGAGATTGGGGCAGATGATTATGTGACGAAACCATTTAGTCCACTTACTTTAATCGCTAGAATCAAGGCTTTACATCGTCGGAGCGAGTTAGTTGAAAAAGTGGTTGAAAAAAACGCTGAGACAGATGATTTTGAAATTACCACCAAACATTTCAAAATGAATACAAAAACACGCGAGGCTTATTTGAATAATAAACCAATTGATGGATTAACCCCCAAAGAATTTGATTTGCTTTATACGATGGCAAAAAAACCACGTCAAGTCTTTACGCGTGAGCAACTTCTTGAATTAGTTTGGAATTATGAGTATTTTGGCGATGAACGAACAGTGGATGCGCATATCAAGAAATTACGTCAAAAAATTGAAAAAGTTGGCCCACAAGTCATTCAAACGGTTTGGGGAGTAGGCTATAAATTTGATGATACAGGGTTGGAAGCATGAAATATTTATATCAACAATTAATTGCCTTTTGGACCGTCATTGCGATTACTTTTATTTTGACAGGATTCGCGTTTATTCAATTAACGAGACACACTATCGAACAAAATAACTATCAACAATTATTCGGTTATGCCAAGGCGGTAGAAAAAATTTCCAAAAGTTTTAATAATGTCTTTGCTGGCGACCAGAGTCAATATCGCATTGTCCAGAATGCTTTAAATTTATCTGAAGCAGTGTTAAACCAGCAAAGCGTCAATTTCGTCTTCGTGAATTCCAAACAAGAAGTACTCTATCCAGATACTAATGATTCCGTGGAACTACCGATTACCAAAAAACAATGGCGTCAACTCACGCAAGGACAAGTCCAACAAGCGACCTTAGAAAGAGATATTTTTGGTCACGAGAATATGACTTCCTATGAAATGGTCCCTTTTTTGTTAAATGATGAATTTGGGGTCTTGATTGTCAGTCAACCGGCGAAAAATGTGGAAGAGACGGTCAATAAATTTACTGGCAATTTAATCAAGGGCTTCATTGTTTCGGGAATTGTGTCATTTATCATTAGCTATTTCTACGCAAGTTTTCAAGTGCGTCGGATTAATCGCATGAAAAAAGCCACTAAAGAAGTTGCAAATGGTCATTTTGATATTGTCTTACCGGTTCATAATCGTGATGAGTTTGATGAACTAGCTGCTGATTTTAATAAGATGACTGATTCATTGAAACAATCCCAAGAAGAAATTGAGCGACAAGAAGAACGGCGTAAACAATTTATGGCCGATGCTTCTCATGAAATGCGTACACCTTTGACGACGATTAATGGATTGTTAGAAGGTTTTGCATATGGGGCAATTCCGGAAAGTCAAAAAGAGAAAGCCATTGCCTTAATGAAAAATGAGACCGAGCGTTTAATTCGTTTAGTCGCTGAAAATCTCGATTATGAAAAGATTCGTACCAATCAGATTTCCATGGTGATTAAGAAATTTAACGCAACGGAAGTATTTGAAAATTTATTTACGCAATTGGAAAGTAAAGCAGAACAAGTGAATGACCAGCTGATCTTAGAAACCAAACAACCTGTGGAAGTTTATGCTGATTATGACCGTTTTGTTCAAATAATGGTAAATATATTGCAAAATGCCATTCAATTTACGGAAAATGGTACAATCACGGTTAGCTTAGAAAAAGGTTATCTAGAAACAATCATTAAGATAAGCGATACTGGAATTGGCATGTCTGAGGAACAGTTGAAAAATATTTGGGATCGTTACTACAAGGCCGATCCATCTAGAAAGAATAAGAAGTTTGGTGAATCTGGGTTAGGACTTTCTATTGTCGAACAGTTAGTGAAGTTGCATAAAGGACAAATTCAGGTTGAATCTGAGTTAGGGAAAGGAACAACTTTTATCATCTCTTTACCGGATGTCGATATTGAGCAATAAAAAAACAGACAGGCTATTTGGATAGCTTGTCTGTTTTTTTACTCATGATAATTAAGCAAAGTTAGGTTGTGTGTAAGGATAATAATTTGTTTATGATAATGGCGGCTGATTTGTTTCAATTTTAGCAAGAGTTGTTGAATTTGCCAGGTCGTACAATAATCGATGCCACGAATATAGAGGCAGTCTTTGTGTTGGATAAATAGTTGTTGATAGACTTGAATAGCAATCAGGGTTTGGTAATCTGCTTGTGTAGGGAGGACATCCAGATTGGTTTCTGCTATTTGAAATTCTTTTACCAACCATTCAATCGCATTTTGCTGATTTTTACGTTGAATGGCTAAATGGGCTTTTAAAGATAAAAAAGGGACGAAATTAGAAAATGGTTTATTCTCTGTTTCATAACTCATTTGTATATTTGGAAAGCTTAGTTGATTATTTGGCAAAATACATCCTTCCTTTCTTAAGATTTTGAATGAAATAAATCAGACTGTTTACTGTGATAAGTCCCAAGCTATTGACAAAGCAAGTTCTAAACAACATTTGCAAACTGATTTTTTCCAAATGAATTTGATTTTGGATGAATTGCCATAACCCATTCTCGGATTCAGGAACTTTTATTTGAAAAATATTTTTAGCAGGTACAGGTGCTTGAATCCATTCTTTAATGGAAAAGTGTTGGATATCCGCTAAGTAAAAGCGACATAAGGCAAAAATCACCGGAAAAATCAGCGTTTGTAATAAAAATAGTATCATGCTCATCATGAGTGTGACAGCAATACAAATCACGAGTAATTCACCACTCATTAAGACAAAATAATTGCTAACAGTTCCACCGTTATTCATCCACGATATTTTTTCCCTTTGACGTTTTCTTTGTAAGCGAAATAAGAAGTAACCGAGCATGAAAAACAGGACACTTAAGACGATTAAATATAACACTTTACATGGAGCTTGCCACTGGTTGGTTGGCTGCTCTACTTTAGTTGAAATATCAAAAAATTGCTGTATGGTTTGCAAGATTGCCAGAACATATTGTTGAAAAATAGCGTAGAACCATTGCATTAAAATAAGCAAGCTAAAAAATAGCGCAATGACTAAAAAAGCTTTTTTATGATAATAAATACTACGCTTAATGACGCTTAACCAAAACAATCTTTCACCTACCTTCAAAAATGTCTAGAGTTTCTTTAAGTATTACTATAGTCTTTTTTTATGAACATTTTGTGAATAAGGTACGAAAAAAAGAGACTGAATTATTTTTTTCAGTCTCTTTTATACTGTTAGCTATTCGTTTTCACTTGAAGTACTTGAACTTGTTTCTTTAGGATGTAGTTCTTGATAAGATTTTGTTTGATACTTATCAGTAGTACTTGTATGATTATGTTTACTATAAACACTTGTTGACTTATCGCCAAGTTCTTTTTCAATTTTTTCAATACGATCTGTGTTTTTCAGATAATTATAATCATCCGGGTTTATAGCTTTCAAACCACTCTTCGTATAGAACCGTAACAAATCCCCATTATTTATTTTATCTGAGGTGGCCAACTGATCGGATACGGCATCTTTATCTGCATCGATTTGTTTTTTGAGTTCTTCAGTCGGTTCGGTAATTTCTTCTCCGGTTTTATTATCATAAAGCACGCCACCATAATAAGTATAGTTTGGTGTCACAAAATCACCATCACGGAAGGCGACAAGTTGTTTATGATCAGGTGAGAATAAGTCTTGACCTAATTGGATATAGTTCTGTGTATCAACACCTAGTAAATGTAATAATGTAGGTAGTGCATCGACTTGACCACCATAAGTATCAATGATTTTACCTTGAGTAATACCTGGGATGTGAATCATGTAAGGCACACGTTGGACTTGGGCGTTATCAAAGTTTGACCAAGTATCACGGTCTTTGCCTAGGAGTTGAGCTAATTCTTTATTACGCGCATTTGAAATTCCATAGTGATCCCCATAAAGGATGATGATGGAATTATCATAAAGACCACTTTGTTTGAGATAATCAAAGAATTCATGAACTGCAGTATCCATATAATTGGCAGTTGAGAAGTAACTGTTAATCGTTTCGTCTTTTGTTTGTGCCAATGGGAAACCTGTTTCATCCCCACTTAATTGTGAGTATGGATAGTGGTTCGATACGGCAATAAACTTGGTATAGAATGGTTGTTGCAAATGTTCAAGATACTTCACAGATTGTTGGAAGAAAGGTTTGTCATTTAAGCCATATTGGAATGAATTATCTTCCGTTACATTATAATAAGAAGCATCAAAGAAATAATCATAACCGAGATGTTTATAGGTTTCATTTCGATTCCAGAATGTACCGGAATTTCCATGGAAGACTGCTGAAGTATAACCTTGCGTTTGTTTTAAGATATTTGGCGCTGCTTCAAAAGTATTTTTCCCACCTAATTGTGTGAATAGTGCGCCTTGATTAAGCCCAAAAAGTGAGTTTTCAAATAAGGTTTCAGAATCACTCGTTTTACCAGCTTTTACTTGATGGAAGAAGTTTGAAAAGCTGAAAGTCGAATTACTATGATATAAGCTGTTGATAAATGGCATGACTTCATGTTCCACACCATTTTCATCTTTTAACTTATAATCAATTAAAAATTGTTGCGTACTTTCTAAGTGAATATAAATCACATTGCGGCCTTTTGCTAAACCAAAGTATTGGTCATTTGGTTTGGCATAGTGGCCTTTGACATATTCGGCAACTTCATCCATATCGGTGGCACTAGCTTGAGCGCGTACTTGCGTTGTTTTATAAGTTTGGACACCATCGTATGCAGTGAAAGCATTGATTCCTAGGTATTTCACTAAATAATCACGCGAGAAGGTACGTGTTAATAATTCTGGTCGATCGCTTTCTGCTAAGAACAAGTTACCTGAGAAAATCATCACAGCTAACGTAGAAAAAGCAAAGGCCATGCGTGCGCGTACTGGAGTTTCATCCATCTTAATACGCTTAGTCGCTAAAGCAAAGATAAGTAAAATGAAGTCTAACCAATACAAAATATCATAAGGTCTAAATAATTTAATAGCACTTTCGCCTAAACCACTCGCAACCTTACCAGCCCCTAACATTGTATTAATGGTGATAAAGTCGGTGAACTCTCGATAATAGATAGCGTTAGAAAACAATAGGGCAGTCATAATGAAATAAATAACTATCATTGTGATGTAAGCCGGTTTTTTGCGACGTACATATAGGCCAACTGAAAGCAAAAGCAGTGAGGTGGCGATTGGATTGATAATCAAAATGAAATGTTGGAGCGCATTTTCCAAAGATAGATGGAAATCTAAGGTATAAGCCAACATATTTTTTAACCACATTAACACAAGTAACAAGCCAAAGAAGCCTAACCGTTTGTTAACCCAGCTAAAATAATTCTTTTTTGTCAAAGGAAAATTCCCCTCTTTTCTTTTATTTACATATTTTCATAAGTTTACATACTATTCTTTTCCATTTTACCCATCTTAAAATCGACTGTCAATTGAACTTCGAGGACCATCATTAGAATTTAATCTTTCTTTATAATTGGATTTGAGCTTTTTTCGTCTTTTTTCTCATTTTGTGTTATAATTTCTTAACAAAGAGAGAGAAACGGAGAAAAAAATGCCAAAAGTTATAGTTATCAATCAAGCCAAGAAGAAGTTTTTACAGGGCTATCCTTTGGTACGAAAAGAAGACGTTTTAGATTTGCAACCAACGCTTGAGTGGATAGATTTTGTCGATGAAAAGAAGCGTTTTATTGCTAAAGGATATCTAGGGGAGCAAAACAAAGGAATTGGTTGGATTTTGTCTTTAAAGGATGAGTCAATTGATGGTCAGTTCTTTGCGCAAAAATTTAAAGAAGCGAAACAAAAACGTAATGCTTATTTTCATGCTGAGGATACCAATGCTTTTCGAATTTTTAATGGAGAAGGCGATGGTATTGGTGGTTTGACTATTGATTATTATGCTGGTTATGCAGTTGTTTCTTGGTACAACACGACAATTTACCATCATCGTCAATTGATTATGGAGAATTTTCTCAAAGTATATCCTGAAATTTTAGGTATTTATGAGAAAAATCGTTTTAAGAGTGACTTGCCTGAATCAAACCATTATTTTGGCAAAGTGGCTCCAGAACCATTAATGGTGAAAGAAAATAATGTCCAATATGCTACCTACTTAAATGAAGGTTGGATGACAGGGATATTTTTAGATCAACATGAAGTTCGTGGCCGTTTAGTGGATGGATTAGCTATGGGAAAACGTGTCTTAAATATGTTTAGCTATACAGGAGCTTTTTCAGTTGCTGCGGCTTTTGGAGGAGCGAGCAGTACGACTAGTGTGGATTTAGCTAAACGCAGCCTTGAAAAAACCAAGGAGCAGTTTGCAGTCAATGGCTTTACCTTAGAAAATCATAAAATTCATGTGATGGATACCTTTGATTATTTCCGTTACGCCAAGAAAAAAGGGTTGCAGTATGATGTGATTGTATTGGATCCGCCGAGTTTTGCACGAAATGGCAAGAAGGTCTTTACTGTCGCTAAAAATTATGGTGATTTGATTACGGATAGTTTACCGATTTTAGCAGATAAAGGGATGATTGTCGCTTCGACTAATGCAAGTAATGTTACAGTGGCTAAGTTTAAAAAAATGATCGAGAAAAGTTTCCAAGCTGCTCACGTGCAATACCGACTAGTCGAGAGTTATCAATTACCAGCTGATTTTGTCGCAAATGAGAAATACGAAGAAAGCAATTATTTAAAAGTATTTATTTATCAGAAATTATAAAGGGAGAGGAAGGATTGTATGTCAACGAGTTATCAGCGTCCAAAAATTTGTGTCCCATTAACAGGAAGGACAACCGAAGAATTAATGGCACAAGCGGAAAAAATTCGCAATAGTTCAGTCGAAATGGTCGAATGGCGCGCAGATTATTTTACAGAAATTCTGGATTTAGAGCATGTTTTGGTTACACTTCGTACTTTGCGTAATAAATTATCAAATAAGGAGTTACTTTTTACCTTCCGCACCAAAGAAGAAGGTGGTCAGGCGCAAATTCGTTTGGAAGATTATAAAGAATTATGTCTGAGCGTCTGTAAGTTACAATTGGTGGATATGATAGATATTGAATTGGCTCAAGCAGAGTTTTTGGGCAGAAATTTTATCAAACAATTAAAAGATACGCAGACCATTTGTTTGATGAGCTATCATGATTTCAAGCGTACTCCTAAAGACGCTGAATTAATTTTTAAAATTGGCTTGATGCATCAAATGGGGGCCGATATAGGCAAACTTGCTTTGATGCCGCAACAGTTAAATGATGTTTTACGTACGATGAGTTTAATTGAAAAAGCACATACTTTTTATGATTTACCTTTAGCAGTAATGGCGATGGGTGAATTAGGCAAGGTAACCCGAGTCGCTGGTGAACTTATGGGATCGCGCTTTACATTTGGTTATTTTGGTGAAAATTCTGCTCCTGGTCAGATTCAAGTAGAAATGCTCGAGCAAATACTGTCCACATTAAGTATGAAAGATTCAGTAAAGGAAGAAACAAATGGCTAAGAAAAAACAAGTAAAAACAAACGCAATTCGTATCGTAGAGCAAAAAAAGATTCCTTATCAAGAGCATACTTATACTTTTTCTGAGGATGATTTAGGTGCGAAACATGTGGCTGAAGAACTCAACCAAAATGAAGCACAAATTTTCAAGACGTTGGTAGCTGTGGGCAATAAGACTGGTCCGGTTGTAGCAGTTATTCCCAGCAATCAAGAATTAGATTTGAAAAAAATCGCCAAGGAAAGTGGCAATAAAAAGGTAGAAATGCTTCATCTAAAAGACTTAGAGAATTTAACGGGCTATATTCGTGGTGGTTGTTCGCCAGTTGGAATGAAAAAACTTTTTCCAACGTATTTTGATCAGTCAGCCTTAAATTTTGCTACTATTATGGTATCAGCAGGAAAGCGCGGGGTACAAATGGAGCTGGCACCAAATGATTTAGCTGGCTTAGTTCGTGGCAAATTCGTTGATTTAACTTTAGAAAAGTAATCAAAAAAAAGAGGGGCGAGTCCCCTCTTTTTTGCCTGCTTTTAACTTTGCCATAGTGCTGTTTGAGCTGCGTGCCTGCCTGCTACATGACCAGTACAAAAAGCTGCTGTAATATTGTAGCCGCCTGTATAACCATTAATATCTAAGACTTCACCACAAGCATATAACCCCATCATTTTTTTACTTTCTAAGGTTTTGGGATTGATTTCTTTTAAAGAGATACCGCCACCAGTAACAAATGATTTTTCTAAAGCAAAGGTGCGGATAATCGGTATTTGAAAAGCTTTAATCAGTTTTACTAAGGCCTCGATTTTTTTTGACGTGACTTGTTTACTCATTAGATCTACTAGGTGCAATCGTTCAAGATAAAAGGTAAGTAACCGCTCTGGCAATATTCCTTTCAACGCATTGTTTACTTGTTTCTTCTCGTTTTCCTGAAGCATTTGAGTAATTTTTTGATTCAGCTGATTAGTGGTTAGTTCTGGTAAACAGTCCAATTCGACAATCACAGGTGTTTGTTTTTTCAGAAGCTGATTAACAAAAGAAGAACATCTTAAAGCAGCTGGACCTGAAATTCCAAAATGAGTAAATAGTAAATCCATGGTGTGACTTGTCACGGTTTTCCCTTTTTGATTTAAAACCGTTAATTGCACATCACGTAAAGATAATCCTTGTAAGGTACGTTCCTGGATAAAATCTGCTTCACTGATTAGCGGCGATTCTGTCGGGTATAGTGGCGTGATTTGATGTTTTACTTGTTTTGCTAATTGATAACCATCGCCAGTTGCCCCAGTGGATGGGTATGTTTTACCACCTGTGGCGATAATGACACTCGGTGCAAAAAAATCTCCTTTATCACATCTCACTCCTTGAATGGTACGACCATCATGGATGAGTTTTTCAACCGTCGTTTTCATGCATAATTCAACATGGTTTTCTTTTAGTTTAGAAACAAGGCAATCAACAATTGTTTTGGACGAATCAGTAGTGGGAAACATTCGTCCGTGATCTTCTTCTTTTAATTGCACGCCTGCTTGGGTAAAAAATTGGATAATATCTTGGTTATTCCATTGATTAAAAGTACTATATAAAAAGCGACCATTTCCTGGAATGTGTTCTATTAAATGTTCGACTGATTGACTATTGGTAACATTACAACGTCCGCCTCCAGTCATCAATAATTTTTTACCGAATTTACGTTTTTTTTCAATAAGCAGTACTTTTGCCCCGTTTTCACTAGCGCTAATTGCTGCCATCATACCACTCGTACCGCCACCGATGACAATAACATCATATTTTTGCAAATTTTTCTCACATCCTAATTTTAATGAATTATTTTACTATTTTTTCAGCAAAATAGATGAAATATTTTCAATTTTCAGTTACAATATATCATATCTATTTTATTTTTCCGAGCCTTTCACTTGTTTTTTTGAAAATCATTCGGATATCACTGTTGATGGGTGAAGAAAAAACTTATAGATGTAACGTTCATTATCATGTTATATTGACGTGATGAAATTTTATGATGAAAAACAGGAAGGAAGTTGTGGTTTATGAGTAAAGTAACGGAATATGTTGAGAAAATTCAAGCAGAGTTGCATGCAAAAGACAGTCACCAAGCAGAGTTTTTACAAGCAATTGATGAATTTATGGAAACCGTTGTCCCATTTTTAGAAGAACATCCAGAATATGTGGATCAAAATTTATTGGCAATTATTACTGAGCCAGAACGCTTAGTCCAATTCCGTGTGCCTTGGCAAGATGATAATGGTAATTGGCAAGTGAACCGTGGCTACCGTATCCAATTTAATTCTGCTTTAGGACCATATAAAGGTGGTTTGCGTTTCCATCCTAGTGTAAACTTAAGTATTTTGAAATTCTTAGCTTTTGAGCAAATCTTTAAAAATAGTTTGACAGGTTTACCAATTGGTGGGGGTAAAGGTGGTAGTGACTTTGACCCTAAAGGCAAATCAGATGCGGAAATTATGCGTTTTTGCCAAAGCTTCATGACAGAATTAGCCAAACATATTGGACCAGATACAGACGTTCCTGCAGGTGATATCGGTGTAGGTGGCCGCGAGATTGGTTACTTATTTGGTCAATATAAACGCTTAAAACAATACGATGCAGGTGTCTTAACTGGCAAACCGCTATCTTTCTGGGGAAGCTTAGGACGTACTGAAGCGACTGGTTATGGTGCTGTTTACTTTGTTAAACATTTACTAGCTGATCAAAATGAAGACTTTAATGGTAAGACTGCGATTGTATCTGGTAGTGGAAATGTAGCAATCTATACTATCGAAAAACTTCAACAATTAGGCGCTAAAGTCATTTCATGTTCAGATTCAAGCGGATATATCGTGGATGAAGAAGGAATCGACTTAGACTTACTAAAAGAAATCAAAGAAGTGAAGCGTGAAAGATTAACAAGCTATCAAGCCAAACGTCCTTCAGCAAAATATGTAGCCAATGATTCAGTTTGGAATGCAAATCTAAAAGCGGACTTAGCCTTCCCAAGTGCGACTCAAAATGAAATTAATTTAGATCAAGCCAAACAATTAGTCGCAAATGGGGTTAAAGTCGTTGCAGAAGGTGCGAACATGCCATCTACTTTAGAAGCAGCCAACTACTTTATCGAAAATGGTGTACAATATTGCCCGGGTAAAGCCGCTAATGCAGGTGGAGTTGCTGTATCTGCTTTAGAAATGAGCCAAAACTCACAACGCTTAGCTTGGACAAAAGAAGAAGTCGATGCTAAATTGGATGATATCATGCACAATATTTACCGTGCTTGTCGTGATACAGCCACTCACTTTAACCAAAGCCATAACTTATTATTAGGTGCGAATATTGCAGGCTTTGAACGTGTGGCTAAAGCGATGAGTGCTCAAGGATTAGTCTAGAAAATATAATCGATTTATCTGGAAAAAAATAGACATCTGGAGCTTTCAATCTAGTCGTTTTGCTAGTTGCAGGCTCCTTTTTTAGAAGTGATTGAAGGTTTCATTAAATTTCGCGTTTTTTTTCACTAATTTTAGGGAATTTACTTGAAAAATTGAAACAAAACACGTAAAGTAATAACTGTAAAAACGACGAATCATTTTAGGAGGAAAACAATGGCTCACATTAAATTTGATTATTCAAAATTAGCTCCATTTGTTAGTGAACATGAATTAGCTTACATGCAAACACAAGTGACAGCAGCAGACAAAGCTTTAAGAGAAAAAACAGGTCCTGGTAACGACTTTGTTGGTTGGTTAGATTTACCAACAAACTATGATAAAGAAGAATTTGCGCGTATCAAAGCAGCAGCGAAAAAAATCCAAGAAGATTCTGAAGTACTTGTTGTCATTGGTATTGGCGGTTCTTATTTAGGGGCACGTGCAGCAATTGAATTTTTAAATCATTCATTCTACAATGTTTTACCTAAAGATGGACGTAAAACACCACAAATCTTCTTTGCCGGTAACTCAATTTCTTCAACTTACTTAGCTGATTTAATTGAATTAATTGGCGACCGTGATTTCTCAGTGAACGTTATCTCTAAATCAGGTACAACGACTGAACCTGCAATTGCCTTCCGTGTGTTCAAAGAATTATTAATTAAAAAATATGGACGTGAAGAAGCAAACAAACGTATCTACGCAACAACTGACCGTGCGCGCGGTGCTGTAAAAGTTGAAGCAGATGCGGAAGGTTGGCAAACATTTGTCATTCCAGATGATGTTGGTGGACGTTTCACTGTATTAACGCCAGTTGGTTTATTACCAATTGCTGTAAGTGGTGCAGATATTGATGCTTTAATGAAAGGTGCGGCTGATGCTCAAGTTGCTTACTCATCTGATAGCTTAGAAGAAAATGAAGCTTATCAATATGCAGCTTTACGTAACATTTTATATCGTAAAGGTAAAGCCATCGAAATCTTAGTTAACTACGAACCAGGAATGCAATACTTCTCTGAATGGTGGAAACAATTATATGGTGAATCTGAAGGTAAAGATCAAAAAGGTATCTATCCTTCAAGCGCTAACTTCTCAACTGACTTGCACTCTGTTGGTCAAACAATCCAAGACGGTGTAAGAAATATTTTTGAAACAGTTGTGAAAGTTGAAAAACCTCGTAAGTCTGTTGTAATTCCTACCCAAGAAGATGACTTAGATGGTTTAGGTTACTTACAAGGTAAAGAAGTTGACTTTGTAAATACAAAAGCCTTCGAAGGTACTTTATTAGCGCATACAGATGGTAATGTACCAAATATGTTAGTGAAATTACCTGAAATGGATGCTTATACATTAGGTTATGTCATTTACTTCTTTGAAATTGCTGTAGGTATATCTGGTTACTTAAATGGGGTTAATCCATTTGACCAACCAGGCGTTGAAGCTTACAAGAAAAACATGTTTGCTTTATTAGGTAAACCAGGTTTTGAAGAATTAGCGAAAGAATTAAATGAACGTCTATAATTTCTAAAATTTTAAGGCTTAGCTCTCTAATCGAGGGTTAAGTCTTTTTTTGTTTAAGAGTAAAAAAATCATCCTTAGCGTGAGAACTAAAGATGATTCTTAAAGTAGGCTATTTGGATTTGTGGGCATGATGTTTTCCTTTCTTTATTTGTTTGCAACAAGGTTTGCCACTGCTTGTTCAATTGTTACACCATAGGCACAGTTGTTTTCGTTGTTAGCATCAATTGCGATAAAGACATTTTGTGTTGTGTCAAAAGCAATTCGATAAACAAGATTTGTGTTTTTGTAAGTCATAATACGACCTCCTTTAATTATTTAATATTGTAACCCCTTTACATTGTTCATTTTAGCACAAATGGTATAATTTGGCAAATATTTTGAATTCGTTATCTAAATATTTAAGTATAAAATAAAACGACTACCACAAAATAAATGGGGTAGTCGTGTTTTCTTAACTGAATAAATTGGTTAGCCAGTTTGCCCCATAAATTAAGGCCATACTGTAAGCTAGAATCGTTGCTGGTTTGCATAATAAGATAATCCAAGTGAATTTCTTAAGGCTGATTTCTGTGAGACCAGCAATCATACATAAGGCATCATCAGGAGCAACCGGTAAGAGGATGGCTAAAGAAAATAAGCGCTCAAATCTCTTTTGATTATCTAACCAATGCGTATATTTGTTAAAGGTCTTTTCACTAATCATACTTAAAATGAATGGCTTACCGTATTTTCTAGCAAGTAGGAAAACAATGACAGACCCGATGCAAATACCCACATAATTATAAACGAATCCCCAAAAAGGACCAAATATGACTACACCAGCAGCAGTGGATATCCCACCAGGAATAATCGGCACAACTACTTGAATGATTTGTAAAAGAATAAAGATAAATGGACCAAAGATTGCGGCATTCTCTATATACAGTCGCAAGGAATGAATATCTTTGAATAGTCCTAAGCGATAAAAATAAATCGTAACAATAATCGTTGCAACTAAGCCACAAAATGAAATGAAGCTGACGATTTTACGGGATAGTTCAATGTTCATAGAGAATCTCCTTTTCCAAATTATCTATAATCATTATAGTAGTTTTTGATGTATTTGAGAATAGAACTTAAGACCGATTTTATATTTTTTTACGCTTTTTTTGTAAATTTGATATCTTTAAAACAATTCTTTCTACTAAATTGCTCATCATAAAGGCACCTGCAATACTAGCCGCAGTGATAGTCACGATGCTAATTTGGGTAAAAGCTGCCGATGTATTGCCACTAATAAACAGACGAATGGCTAAGTAAGCCGGGCCACCAGGTACAAGCAAAAATAGGCTTGGAATATGAAAGATAATGACAGGCATCTTTTGTTTACGTGAAAAATAGATACTTAAGATACCAATCAGTAAGGCTGCCCAAAAATTCGCCCCACCTAAAGACATATGATGTGTCTTTAACTGCCAGAAGACTAACCAACCGCAGACGCCAGTAAAACCAGCTGCGACAAATGCTCTTCTAGGGATATTTGTAACAATACCAAATCCAATCGTACTCAAAAAGCTAAAAACAATATGAATCATCCACTCACTCATAACCATCCTCCTAACCAGTTAAATACAGTTGCAATACCGGTACAAATGGTAGCTGCGACAATCAAAGCTTCCGTAGCCCGAGCAGTACCGCTAATTAAATGTCCTGCTAAAATATCACGAACAGCATTGGTAATTGCTACGCCAGGTACAAAGGGCATAATTGAACCAATAATAATTGGGTCGATTTGACTGGCGAAATGGTATTTTACAGCGACGATGCTCATAATGCCAATACAAAAACTAGCAATGAACAAATCAAAGTAGTTCAGTTTTATCAGCGATTTACAGACAACGCTAATAATAAAACCAAGAGATCCGATTAAAAAAGTAATCAAAAAGTCAGACATTACCCCGCCAAAGAGATACATGGCACCAGCACTAATCATTCCGGCTGCTAAAATTTCTAGCCAGAGTGGGAAGGTGGGTACTTTTTGATTGATTTGTTCGAGCTTTTCTGCCAGTTCATGAAGATTGATTTTTTTAGCTGCAAATTGTCTAGACATCTCGTTTACAGCAACCACTTTTTCTAAATTGATGGTACGCGCTTCGACACTAGCAATCATGACTTTTTGCTGATTCTCCAGACCAATGAAAATTCCTGTAGCTGTAACGTAACAACTAACATCCATTTCCCCGGCGTTTTGTGCAATTCGTTTCATCGTATCTTCCACGCGATAAACTTCAGAACCATTTTCCATCATAATTTTACCAGCTAGTAAGGCGGTTTTTAGTATTTTGGCTTTGATATTTTCTGATTGGCTATCATTCAACAAGGGAAAATCACCTCAAAAGCAAAAGTTAGGGTACTCTTTATTTTAGCTGATTTTTGAAAAAAGGCAAAAATATCTTCCTTATTTTATTATTCTCAAATTTTTTATACTTTTCCCTGGCTATGATAACGTTTTTTACCTAGTATGATAATATTTTTCATGGATATTTTTTGCTTAATTTACATATTTTGAGTAAAATAGAGATAGATAGAATTTGGGGGGAGATTTGAATGAGGTATAAAATTTATACAAAAGAACAGATTGTAAAAGCAGGGTATAATATTGTGGCACGTGAAGGATTTGATAAGTTTACAGCCCGAAATGTTGCGCAAGAATTGGGAATTTCAACACAACCTATTTATTTGCAGTTCAAAAATATGAAAGATTTGAAGACCCAAGTTTTAGACAAAGTCTGGAATGATATTGAACGAATTAGTCTAACCAAACCAATAACAGGAGATATTATTGTAGACTCACCTGTTCATTTTATTGAGTTAGCCTTAAAGAAACCTACATTATACAAAGCTTGTTGGGTAGATAATAATGGTGGCGGTGATTACTTATTTGCCAAGTCCGAAGAATATTACCGTGAACAAGTCTTTAAAGATGATCGTTTCAAACATTTGAGTGATGAAGAATTTAGAAATTATCACCTAGAGACATTGATTGCAGTAAGTGGGATTATTTCCTTGCAAAATGCTGGAATTATTCATTTGACTCATGATGATTTCGTGAATTTGTGCAAGAAAATGATTGATGATATCGCCAAAGGTCAAAAATTGAATTTAATCGGTCAATAAAGAGATAAAGCCTCAATAGTAGATATTGAGGTTTTACTTGTTTCTTCTTCCAAAATTGTGTTAGACTATAGAGAAAGATTTCAAGGAAGGAGAAATTTATGGACAAAAAATTAATTGCGATAGACTTAGATGGCACGACATTAAACGCGCAATCACTGATTAGTCCAAAAACACAAGAGACTTTAATTAAGGCTCAGCAACAAGGTCATACAGTGGTGATTGCAACAGGTCGCCCCTTTAGAATGAGTGAACAATTTTATCGTCAATTAAAACTTGATTCTGCTATGGTTAATTTTAATGGTTCATTGACGCATAAGCCTTTTAAATACTGGGAAAAAGAAACCGAATATTTTATCGATCGTGCAATTGCTTTTGACTTAAAGTCTAAAAAAGAAGCATTAGGGATTGAATTTGTAGCCGCAGAAGATCGACATCATTTTTTTGTGAGCCAGTTAGACGGTGTTGATCCTGCCTTTTTCGGTTCAACTAAGGTAACGAATGATAATCTATTAGAGAATTTAAAAGAAAATCCGACTTCATTGTTAATTAAAACACGCCCAGAAACCTTAGAAAGTGTCGCTGAGGTATTAAATCGTTCTTATCCTGATGTTGCGACTAAAACGTGGGGTGGACCACATAATATGCTGGAAATGACCCCTAAGGGAGTACACAAAGCAACTGGTCTTGCGCTAATTGCGGATGATCTAGGATTTAAGCCAAAAAATATTATAGCGTTTGGCGATGAATACAATGATGTGGAAATGCTCGAATTCGCAGGACGTGGTGTGGTCATGAAGAATGGTTCTGAGCAAGCGAAAAAAGTTGCGAACGATATGACTGAATATACGAATGACGAAGATGGTCTAGCACGCTACTTAGAAAAGTATTTAAGTTTATAACAAAAGAAGCACAGAATTTTGGAGGATTCTGTGCTCTTTTTTTAATTCATTTCATTTAAAGTATTTTTGATAATTGCCATTACAGCTTCTTTATGCTCGGGGATTTCAATATCATATTTGGTAATTGGAATCGCAATTTTTTTACTCTTATCATAAGCGTTATACCAATCATCATAACGTGAATGTAGATGTTTATAGTAGGCTAATAACTCATTATTTTCTTCATTTTCATTTACTTGTTCATATTCGCGACCACGTTTTTTGATACGCTGTAAATGAATATCAAGTGGCCCTTGTAAATAAACTAATAAGTCTGGTGCTTTTTTAGGCATACCATCTAACTCTTCCATCATATTATCCAAAAGAGAAAGGTAAGTATCCATTTCAGCTTCAGACATATTGCCATTTTCAAAATTGATTTGGGTAAATAAAGCATCTTCATAAATAGAACGGTCTAAAACATTGTGTTGATGTTTCAAAGCTTCTTTAATGCTCTTAAAGCGGGTATTTAAAAAGTGGATTTGTAATGCAAAAGCCCAACGCTTCGGATCTTTATAAAACATTTCTAAAATGCGATTATCATCGACACTTTCATAAAAAGGTAAACTGCCTAATTCATTCGCAATCATTTCAGTGTATTTGGTTTTTCCGGCACCAATCATACCTGCAAGTACTATCACAGCTTGGTTAGCTCCTTTCATTTATAACAAAACTCCTTAAAGTTCAGCAATTATCATTCTTCTACTAAACTACAATATATTGACAACATGAAGAATCATATCACAAGATGTAGGTGAAAACAAGTCAGAGATCTGTCCTGATTACAAGAAAAGTGAACAAAAAAAAGCAACTACAAAGCTGCAGTTGCAAAAAGGAGAGTACGGGATTTGAACCCGTGCACCGAAAAATTCGGCTCGCTGGATTTCGAGTCCAGTGCATTACCACTCTGCCAACTCTCCGTAAGTTATATTTTGACTGTTTTTTATAAAAAAGTCAATAAGGAAATAGATAATTTCTAGTTGTTGAGGGGCTAATGTTGTAAAATACGAACATTCGAAAGGTTTTTAAAGTTTTTTATTCTTTTTCTGTTGAAATACGAAAATTACTCGACTATACTACCTTGTGTAGTCCGAAAAAAACGTACATTTAAAATCGATTTTTTCGGAATATATCAGAATATCTGAGGAGTGGACTTATTAAAATGGAAAAATTTTTCAAATTGAAGGAAAATAAAACAACTGTCTCTACAGAAGTTTTAGCTGGATTAACAACATTCTTTGCAATGAGTTACATATTGTTCGTTAATCCAAATATTTTATCTCAATCTGGGATGCCGTTTCAAGCGGTCTTTTTATCAACGATTATTGCTTCAGTAATTGGTACTTTAGTCATGGGATTATTTGCCAATGTACCCTATGCGCAAGCGCCAGGTATGGGCTTGAATGCTTTCTTTACCTTTACTGTGGTATTTGGTTTGGGCTATTCGTGGCAACAAGCTTTAGCGATGGTGTTTATCTGTGGTTTAATCAATATCTTTATTACTGTGACGCGTATTCGTAAAATGATTATTCATGCGATTCCTGATAGTATGCAACACGCTATCAGTGGTGGGATTGGTATTTTTGTCGCTTATGTTGGGATTAAAAATGCGAATTTATTAAGCTTTAGTGCTGATGGTGCAACAATTACTAATGCGATCGTTGAAAAAGGTAAAGTGGCCAGTGTTTCAATGAATGGTGGCATTGTTCCTGCATTAGCAAACTTCAATAATGCACCCGTACTTTTAGCTTTAATTGGTCTGTTTTTAATGACGATTTTAGTGGTCTTAAATGTACGAGGCGCAATTATCATTGGGATTTTAGGTACTACAATTATCGGTATTTTAATGGGTGTTGTTGATTTAGGTGCGATTGATTGGCACACGAATTCATTGGCTAACTCATTCAAACAATTAGGTACAACTTTTGGGGCTGCCTTTGGTCCAGAAGGAATGCAATCTTTATTTAGTGAATCTCATAAAATTCCACAAGTGATTATGACGATTTTAGCTTTCAGTTTATCTGATACTTTTGATACAATTGGTACATTTATTGGCACTGGTCGTCGTACGGGTATCTTTTCTAAAGCAGATGAAGATTCATTAGACAATGGTCGTGGGTTAAATACGCGTCTAGATCGTGCGTTATTTGCTGATGCGATTGCGACAAGTGTAGGTGCGGTATTTGGTACTTCTAATACAACTACTTATGTTGAATCGGCTGCCGGTATTGGTGCGGGTGGACGTACCGGTTTAACTTCTGTTGTTGTAGCGATTCTTTTTGCAATTAGTAGTTTCTTCTCACCATTAATTTCAATTGTACCTAGTCAAGCCACTGCACCAGCCTTAATTTTAGTTGGAGTAATGATGATGGCTTCCTTTAAAGATATTAATTGGACAGAATTAGAAGAAGCAATTCCAACTTTCTTTGCTTCTATCTTTATGGGCTTGTGTTACAGCATTTCTTATGGTATCGCAGCTGGCTTTATCATGTATGCCTTAACGAAAGTCTTAAAAGGCAAAGCAAGCCAAGTTTCACCAGTTATTTGGGCAGTCAATGCATTGTTCATTCTAAACTTTGTGATTCTTGCCATTATCTAGTTGTTTTAATCAAATGAATATAAAAGGGACGATTCTTTGCAGTCGTCCTTTTTTGATTTCTTGCGAGAATAAAAATTTTTGGTAAATCTGTTGTCAATCTGAACAAAATTGCGCTATAGTATTATTTGGCAAAAGAAAGAAGGTTTTTTAGTTTGAAAATTGATTGGAAACGAAATTTATACATATCATGGATTGGGTGCTTCTTTACTGGAGCTAGTTTTAGTTTAGTGATGCCTTTTATTCCAATCTATATTGAGCAATTACATACACCTAAAAGCCAAGTTGAGCTATATGCGGGATTAGCGATTTCAGTGACCGCTTTGGCCGCAGCACTTGTCGCACCGATTTGGGGAAATTTAGCTGATCGTAAAGGCCGACGATTAATGATGATTCGAGCAGCGGCAGGGATGACTTTTTCGATGGGGGCACTGGCGTTCGTGCCTGATGTTTATTGGCTATTATTTATGCGTTTTTTAACAGGTGTTCTTTCAGGATATGTTCCTAATGCCACGGCTTTAATTGCCTCACAAGCCCCTCGTGAGAAAAGTGGTTGGGCGCTTGGCACATTGGCGACTGGTGCGATTGCCGGAACGATGATTGGTCCTTCATTGGGAGGGATTTTAGCGGAAATATTTGGGATTCGCAATGTATTTCTAATTACCGGAACCGTGCTCTTAATTACGTTAATTTTGACAGTTACGATGGTTAAAGAAGATTTCAAACCTGTTCACAAACAAGAAATGCTTTCGTTAAAAGAGTTGTTAGCGAAAATGCATAATGTACAATTGTTATTTGGTCTATTCGTTACCTCACTAATCATTCAGGTAGGGATTACTTCAATTAGTCCGATTTTAACCTTATTTATTCGTCAATTAAATGGCAATCAAGGCAATGTTTTATTTGTAAGTGGTTTGATTGTCTCTATTGCTGGGGTGTCTGCGATGATTTCTTCGCCAGCTTTAGGAAAACTTGGCGATAAGATTGGTAACCATAAGATTCTATTAGGTGGCTTAATATTCTCTTTAGCGTGTATTTTACCGATGGCATTTGTTCACAGTACTTTACAGTTAGGGGGGTTACGGTTTTTACTCGGCTTTTCTACTGGAGCTCTAATGCCATCTGTAAATACCCTGATTAGTAAGATTACGCCACCTGAAGGAGTAAGTCGGATTTACAGCTATAATCAAATGTTTTCTAACTTTGGGCAAGTTGTTGGACCGATGATTGGTTCGACTGTTGCGCATGGATTTGGGTATCGTAGCGTGTTTATTGTGACTTCAATTTGCATCTTTTGTAATTTGTGCTTATCATTCTTTAATTTTCGTAAGCCGATTGTCTATTATATACCAGAATAAAGTAAAAAACGTGATTGCTAAATGTAAGCAATCACGTTTTTTTAATTATGTTTCGCTTTTTTCGGAACGCAGACATTTGCAACAACGATTACAATGATGCCTACTAAAAAGGATAGCTGTGCGGTAACAGTAAAATCATATTGACCGCCAGTTAATGCACTACCTAAATAGCCAACAACTTGACCTAAAATCATTGCCCAAAACATGGTAACAATATATTTCACAGAAATTCCTTCTTTCCTGTTTAATCGTCTTTTAGTTTAACATATTTTCAGCGATTGTAAAGTCTTTGATTGTTGTCAGTTGCGATAATCTTCAGTACAATAAAAGCAAGAATCAATGAAAGGAGCAAGCGTATGAGTTATGTGCCAATCTATACCAATAGTGCCTATACCTTGATGAATAGCACTGTTAAGGTTAACGAATATATTGATTTAGCCCAAAAGATGGGTTATCAAAGACTAGGGTTGATTGATGAAGATACGTTAAGTGGGGCTTTGACATTTTATCAGTCTTGTTTAAAAGCAAACATCCAACCAATTATTGGCTTAAAATTTTCATACTACTCACAACGTATGAAACGAAATCTGCCTTTAATTGCCATTGCTTTAAATTATCAGGGATTTCAGTCTTTAATGGAAATTTCTACAAAAAGAAAATGTGAAGAAGTCGTTCATTTAGCTGAAATCGAACATGTACAGCAATTAGCCTGGGTTGTTAATTTTGAACATCCATTGGCTAATCCTGAGATGGAAAATACTTATCGACTTGATTTGATAAATGAAATCAAAGCATCTCTTCCTAAAGTCTATTATGGCATACAGATTTATGAAAAAGTGGATCAAGACTTTTTAGAAACATTTGATTTAATGCCATTAGCACTCTCTAAAGTAAATATCTTGTATACCGAGGAAGCATTTGCCTTGAAGGTCTTACAAAAAGTACAGCGTGGTGAAGTATTGACATCAGAAGAAATCCAATCAGCTCAACATTCACAAGCTTACTCGCTCTTATCTGAAGAATCTTATCAACGCTATTATCAAGAAAGTTTGCCCAGTGCGCTTGAACATTTAAGTCATTTATGTGAGCAAGTACAATTAGAGATTCCTTTGCATCAGTCCCTTTTACCACAGTTTCCATTAGCAGCTGGCAAGAAAGCCGATATAGTATTAAAAGAACTCTGTGAGCAGCAATTACAATCATTTCATTTAGAGGATAATCCTACTTACCAAGAAAGGTTAGCCTATGAATTATCAGTCATTCATAATATGGGCTTTGATGATTACTTTTTAATTGTCTATGATGTAATGAAATATGCTCATGATCAAAAAATCGTTACGGGAGCTGGGCGTGGTTCGGCGGCGGGAAGTTTAGTTGCCTATTTACTTCGCATTACGGATGTCGACCCAATCAAGTATCAGCTGCTTTTTGAACGTTTCTTGAATCCTGATCGCCAAACAATGCCCGATATTGATTTAGATATTCCAGATAATCGCCGTCAAGAAGTCTTGCATTATGTACACCAAAAATACGGTCATTATCAGGTGGTGCAGATTGCGACATTTGGTACGATGGCAGCAAAAATGGTCTTAAGAGATGTCTCAAGAGTATTTGGATTATCGCAAAGTGAAAGCAGTCATTGGTCTAAAGCTGTTCCTAATACTTTAAAAATTACTTTAGCACAAGCCTATCAGCAATCCAAAGACCTTCGCCAGCTAATTGAGCGCTCTAAGAAAAATCAACTAATCTATCATGTTGCTTCTATTTTAGAAGGATTGCCACGTCATGTTTCGACCCATGCAGCAGGGGTCATTATTAGTGATATCGATTTGAGAAGTTTCATTCCTTTACAATTAGGTTCAGATGAATTACTTTTAAGTCAATATACAATGAACGATGTGCAAGCCACTGGATTGTTGAAATTTGACTTTTTGGGGTTAAAAAATTTATCGATTATTGATGATGCGTTAAAAGCGATGCGTCATTTTCCAAATGCGATACGTAGTCAAGCTGAAATCCCTATTGATGAAGCACAAACGATGAAAATCTTTCAAAAAGCGGATACTACAGGGGTGTTTCAATTTGAATCTTCTGGTATCCGCCAAGTATTAAAAAGAGTGGTACCGCAGAATTTAGAAGATTTAGCAGCGGTAAATGCACTGTTTCGACCAGGACCTATGCAACATATTGATGAATTTGTGGCTAGACGATTCAAAAAACAAAAGGTTACCTATATCGATCCACGGATGAAAAAAATTCTATCCAACACTTATGGCATCATTGTCTACCAAGAGCAAGTCATGCAAATCGCTTCAGAAATAGCCGGTTTTACTCTTGCACAAGCCGATATTTTACGTCGAGCGATAAGCAAGAAGGATAAACAAAAAATGGATAAATATCGCCAAATTTTCGTTCAAGGTGCTGTTAGTAATGGAGTGCAACAAGCAAGTGCCAATCAGATTTACGATTATATTGAAAGCTTTGGAGATTATGGGTTTAATAGGTCCCATGCCTTTGCTTATTCAAAAGTAGCTTATCAAATGGCTTATTTAAAGGTTCATTATCCAGCAGCCTTCTTTACGGCATTAATGAAATCTGCTCAAAACGATGTGAAAAAATTAAAAGAATACGCCCATCAACTAAAAAAATATCAAGTGCAATTACTGGGACCAGATATTAATCAAAGCCAATTGGAAACTTCAATGGTTCAGTTACATACCATCCGAATTGGTTTAGTGAATATCAAGGGTACTCGTAAAGATTTCTTGCGGCAGATGGTTAAAGATCGCTATGAAAATGGGGCGTTTAAAGATTTTGATGACTTTTTAATGCGTGTCTACCATCAAAATAGTCATTGGCTCAAAGAAGAATTTTTAATGCCTTTGATTGCAGTTGGTTGTTTTGATCAATTAGGTGAAAATCGTAGGCTTCTGATGCAACAATTGTCCAGTAAGATTCAAAATTTTGTCATCAGTGCAGGGAGTCTAGACTTATTAGAAACAATGACTTTAAGCGTAGATGAGCAAGTTGCTGAATATACCCTTGAAGAAAAATTAGCATTAGAAAATCAATATCTAGGGATGTATCTATCTGGACATCCGCTAGATCGCTATCAGTCTTACTTCCAACAAGAAAAAGTACTAGAAGTTGCGCACTTGGTAGCCAATCAACGTGCCAGTATCTTGCTTTATCTGACAAATATTAAAGAGATAACTACGAAAAAGCAGGAAAAAATGGCCTTTATTACAGGAAATGACGGGACACAAGAAATAGAAGTGACAATTTTTCCGACACTTTTCCGACAAATTCGCCAAAATCTGCAAGTCAATCAGTGTGTATTGATTAAAGGAAAAAGCCAAATCAGTAATTATAGTGGACAAATTCAATTTTTAGCTGAACAAATGTACTTTAATGAACAAATCCAAAATCAGTTACAACAGAAGACTTGCTACCTTCGTTTTGAAAATGGTTTTGAAAATGAAAGTTTGATGTATCAGTTACAAAGCGTGTTAGAAAAACATCACGGAACTGTTCCGGTTGTTATTTTTGATGCGCTAAATCACCAGAAGCAAATGATAGATGAAAAATTTTGGATTAAAGAATCTGCTGACTTGTATGCTGAACTTAGACAATTATTAGGTGAAGAAAACGTTGTTATGAAATAAAATGCACATATTTTCAATTTATCTTTACATTTTTCTAATTTTTTCAAGATACTACAAGACATTTTCATAAATTAATGGTAAAATACTGTTCGTGGCTAAGATTAGCAGGTAACATTTATTTTAATGTGTCAAAATATTTTAATGAGGTGAAATTATATGAAACGCATTGGAATTTTAACCAGTGGTGGAGATGCGCCAGGTATGAACGCAGCGATTCGTGCTGTCACTCGTAAGGCCATCTATGAAGGAATGGAAGTATATGGAATCAACTATGGTTTCGCAGGATTAGTTGCAGGGGATATCCGTCGTTTAGATTTAGCTGATGTTGGTGATAAAATCCAACGTGGTGGTACTTTCTTATATTCTGCTCGTTATCCTGAATTTGCTACTCAAGAAGGACAACTGAAAGGTATCGAACAATTGAAAAAATTCGGTATTGAAGGTTTAGTTGTCATCGGTGGAGATGGATCTTATCATGGTGCGATGGCTTTAACAAAACATGGTTATCCAGCTGTTGGTATTCCAGGAACAATTGATAATGATATTCCAGGTACTGATTACACAATTGGTTTTGATACAGCAATCAATACTGTATTAGATGCTTTAGACCGTATTCGTGATACAGCGACTTCACATGTGCGTACTTTCGTTATCGAAGTAATGGGTCGTGGTGCGGGTGACATCGCTTTGTGGGCTGGTGTTGCTGGTGGTGCTGACGATATTATCATTCCTGAACATGATTTTGATATGAAAGATGTTGCTAAACGTATTCAACAAGGTCGTGACCGCGGTAAAAAACACTGCTTAATCGTATTAGCTGAAGGTGTGATGGGTGGTAACGAATTCGCTGCCAAATTAGCTGAACATGGCGATTTCCATACACGTGTATCTATCTTAGGACATATTGTACGTGGGGGTTCTCCAAGTGCTCGTGACCGTGTTTTGGCAAGTAAATTTGGTGGTTATGCCGTAGATTTACTAAAAGAAAACAAAGGTGGTTTATGTATCGGTATCGAAAACGAACAAATCGTTGCTCGTGACATTATTGATATGTTAGAAAATCATAAACATAAACCAGATTTATCATTATATCAATTAAACCGTGAATTATCAGTTTAATTGAAAAGTTAGTCTAGTAAATAATAAGTATTTTACTTATTTTTAAAATAAACGAATAGGAGCAAAGTAGTAATGAAAAAAACAAAAATTGTTAGTACATTAGGACCAGCAAGTAATAGTGTCGAAACAATCGCAAAATTAATCGAAGCAGGTGCCAATGCATTCCGCTTTAACTTCTCACATGGTGACCACGAAGAACAATTATCTCGTATGAACATGGTGCGTGAAGCGATTAAATTAACTGGAAAAGATGTAGCTATTTTATTAGATACAAAAGGTGCTGAAATCCGTACAACAGTTCAAGGTACTGAATCAGGTAAAATCGAATTCAATATCGGTGATATCGTACGTATTTCAATGGATAGCGAACATGTAGGATCAAAAGAAAAGATTGCTGTTACTTATCCAGGATTATATGATGATGTTCATGTAGGTGGTCATGTATTATTTGATGACGGCTTAATCGACATGAAGATTTTAGAAAAAGATGAAGCAAATCGTGAATTAGTTACTGAAGTACAAAACGCAGGTATTTTAGGTTCTCGTAAAGGGGTTAACGCTCCTGGTGTATCTATTAGCTTACCTGGTATTACTGAAAAAGACGCAGCTGATATCCGTTTTGGTCTTGATAATGATATTAACTTTATTGCTGCAAGTTTTGTTCGTAAAGCACAAGACGTTTTAGAAATTCGTGAAATCTTAGAAGAAAAGAACATGACTCACGTTCAAATCTTCTCAAAAATTGAATCTCAAGAAGGTATCGACAATATCGATGAAATCTTGAAAGTATCTGACGGTATCATGGTTGCTCGTGGAGACATGGGTGTGGAAATTCCAGCTGAAATGGTACCAATGGTTCAAAAAACAATCATTAAGAAATGTAATGCTGCAGGTAAAGCCGTAATTACAGCAACTCAAATGTTAGAATCAATGCAACACAACCCACGTCCAACTCGTGCGGAAGCTTCTGACGTTGCTAACGCTGTATTTGATGGTACAGATGCTACAATGTTATCTGGTGAATCTGCTAATGGTCAATATCCAGTTGAAGCTGTTTCAACTATGGCTCGTATCGACATGGAAGCTGAAAAACAATTAGCTAAAATTGGCACATACAAAATTGACAACTTTGATAAGACAGATGTTACTGAAACAATCGGTATGGCAGTAGCAACTGCAGCTAAAAACTTAGGTGTGAAAACAATCGTTGCAGCTACTGAATCAGGACATACTGCTAAAATGATTTCTAAATATCGTCCAGATGCAGATATCTTAGCAGTTACTTTTGACGAACGTACAAAACGTGGTTTAATGTTAAACTGGGGTGTCTATCCAACAGTTACTGAAAAACCAACTACAACTGATGAAATGTTTGAATTAGCTACTAAGAAGGCTGTAGAATTAGGTTTTGCTAAAGAAGGAGACTTAATCTTAATTACTGCTGGTGTACCAGTTGGTGAACGTGGAACAACTAACGTAATGAAAATTCAATTAATTGGTTCTAAATTAGTTGAAGGTCAAGGTGTTGGTAGCCGTTCTGTAGTTGCCAATGCAGTTGTTGCTAAAACTGCTGAAGAAGCAATTGCCAACGCAAAAGATGGCATGGTATTAGTAGTTCCTACTACTGATAAAGAATTTATGCCAGCTATCGAAAAAGCAAGTGCATTAGTTGTTGAAGATGGTGGTTTAACTTCACACGCTGCTGTTGTAGGTATTGCTAAAGATCTACCAGTTATCGTTGGTGCTAAAGGAGCAACTTCAGCTGTGAAAGATGGCGAAGTTGTAACTGTAGATTCTCGTCGTGGTATTGTATACCGTGGAGAAACAACAACTATCTAATTGAAACGATTCTTTAGATAAACATGGGTGGGTAGATTGTCGAAAGATGGTTTATCCACCTTTTTTAAATAATCTTTTCATTATAAAATGCAGAATAAATACATGGTGTCAAGAAAAATTCATTGACAAAGCTAAAAACCAACTGTATAATAGCTTTTGTTGCTTAGGGGTGAGAAAAATGAAATATTCTTTATTAGAATTACGAAAATATCAAGAACAAATGATTGAATTGAATGAAACACTTGATTTAAAAGAAGCGCTCTTAACTCGTGACTCTCAAGTTCTCGATTTGGCTCCTGTTGAAGTAAAGGGTTTTTTGGAAGTAAAGGAAAATGAGTATTTAACTCACTACCATATTCATACAGTAATGACTTTGCCTTCGAGCCGTTCACTTGAACCTGTGGCTGTTCCGCTAGATTTTGATGTAGATGAATTATTCATGACACCTGAGCAATTTAAAACGAAAGATGATAGTATCCCTGATGAAGAAGTTTTGATTTTAGATACTCAAACTTTGGATTTAGAAGCATCAATCATCGATAATCTTTTGCTTGCAATTCCGCTTCAAGTATTGTCTGAAGAGGAAAGACAAAATGATGACTTACCATCTGGAAATGATTGGCAAGTGATTTCAGAAGATGAATATCTTAGTCAAAAACAAGCAGAAAGTGAAAATCAAATTGATCCTCGTCTTGCAAAATTATCGGCATTACTCGACTCAGAGGATGAAGATAAGTAAGATTGGAATAAATGCAGATTTTCTGCAACTAGAAATAAGGAGGTGTAGCAAATGGCAGTACCAGCTAGAAGAACTTCTAAAGCTAAAAAAGCAAAACGCCGTACTCACTACAAATTGTCAATCAACGGCTTAAACGAATGCCTAAACTGTGGTGAATTAAAGAAAAGCCATCATGTATGTGCAAACTGTGGCTACTACGATGGTAAAGATGTGGCAGCTAAATAATGCTTAAAATCAAGTAAGCAGTTAAACCCTTAGGCTAACCATGGGGCCTAGGGTTTATTTTTTTACTCAAAATGATTTTACTTTTAATCATAAGCGTTTTAGGCTATAATGAAAGAGTCTATTGAAAAGCCTGTGAAAATATCCAGGTAAAATTAGGAGGAATGAACATGACGAAACAGCAAATTGGTGTTGTTGGTATGGCTGTAATGGGTAAAAACTTAGCCTTAAATATTGAAAGTCGCGGTTACTCCGTTGCGCTATACAATCGTACAGGAGCAAAAACAGAGGCCGTTGTAAATGAACATCCTGAAAAAAACTTTAAAGCAACATATACCATTGAGGAATTTGTACAATCATTAGAAAAACCTCGTCGAATCATTATGATGGTTCAAGCAGGAAAAGGAACAGATGCTACCATTCAAGCATTGTTACCTCACTTAGATAAAGGGGATATTTTAGTAGATGGTGGGAATACCTTCTTCAAAGATACGATGCGTCGTAATGAAGAATTAGCTAACTCTGGTATTAACTTTATCGGTACAGGGGTTTCTGGTGGTGAAGAAGGCGCGCTGAAAGGTCCATCTATCATGCCTGGTGGTCAAAAAGAAGCCTATGATTTAATCGCACCAGTCTTAGAACAAATTTCTGCTAAAGCTGAAGATGGTGCACCTTGTGTGACATACATTGGTCCAAATGGTGCTGGTCATTATGTTAAAATGGTGCATAACGGAATTGAATACGGTGATATGCAATTAATCGCTGAAAGTTATGATCTATTGAAAAATGTTTTAGGTTTGTCCAATGAAGAATTAGCAGAAACATTTGCCACTTGGAATAAAGGTGAACTAGATAGTTTCTTAATGGAAATTACAGCTGACATTTTAACACGTAAAGATGATTTAGGTACAGGTAAACCAATTGTCGATGTGATTTTAGATGCTGCTGGTAATAAAGGAACTGGTAAATGGACAAGCCAAAGTGCATTAGACTTAGGTGTGCCACTGCCATTAATTACGGAATCTGTATTTGCTCGTTTTATTTCTACTTATAAAGAAGAACGCGTCAATGCTAGTCAAAAATTCCCTAAAACACAGTTTGAGTTCCAAGGGGATAAAGCGGAATTCGTTGAAAAAATTCGTCAAGCATTATACTTTAGCAAAATCATGAGTTATGCACAAGGATTTGCTCAATTGCGCCAAGCTTCTAAAGAATATGACTGGCAATTACCATTTGGCGAAATCGCAAAAATTTGGCGTGCAGGTTGTATCATTCGTGCGCAATTCTTACAAAAGATTACCGATGCGTATGAAAAGAATGATGATCTTGAAAACTTATTATTAGATGATTACTTCTTTGATATTACAGTTAAATATCAACAAGCTGTTCGTGATGTAGTGGCATTAGCTGTTCAAGCAGGTGTACCAGTACCAACCTTCTCATCAGCGATTGCCTACTTTGACTCCTATCGTGCAGAAAAATTACCAGCAAATATTATCCAAGCCCAACGTGATTATTTTGGTGCACATACTTACAAACGTACAGATCGCGAAGGTATCTTCCATTACAATTGGTATGAATAATTAGATTAGGCAGGCTCAATGAATTCTTTTGAGTCTGCCCCTTTTTTTTCTTTCGTATCCATGATAGAATTGGGCTAGCATGATTAAAAAGATTAAAGGAGATATATGTATAGATGAGTAACGTATTAATTATTGAAGATGAAAAAAATCTTGCTCGCTTTGTTGAATTAGAATTAAAACATGAAGGTTACAGTACAGAAGTTCATTATAATGGTAGAACTGGTTTAGATGCTGCCTTAAATAAGGATTGGGATGCTATTTTACTTGATTTAATGTTACCTGAATTAAATGGCTTAGAAGTTTGTCGTCGCATTCGTCAAAGTAAAAATACGCCAATTATTATGATGACTGCTAGAGATTCAGTGATTGATCGTGTATCCGGCCTTGATCACGGTGCAGATGATTATATTGTTAAACCTTTTGCGATTGAAGAACTACTTGCTCGTCTTCGTGCATTATTACGTCGCATTGACATTGAAGGGGATAAAAACGCGGCTAAACAAACGACATTAACTTATCGTGATTTAACCATTGAGAAGGAAAATCGTGTCGTTCGTCGTGGCAATGAAATTATCGAATTGACCAAACGCGAATATGAATTATTGCTAACGCTGATGGAAAGTGTGAATGCGGTATTAGCACGTGATGTATTGCTAAATAAAGTTTGGGGATATGAAACTGAAGTCGAAACCAATGTTGTGGATGTATATATCCGTTATCTACGCAATAAAATTGATGTACCTGGTGAAGATAGTTACATTCAAACGGTTCGTGGTACTGGATATGTGATGCGTTCATGATGAAAATGATTAAGAAGAAAAACAAAGAGCTAAAGGGGCCTTCTTTAACCATTAAGTGGGCCTTAGCAAGCTCTTTCTTCATCTTTGTCATTTTTACGGTTTTTGCAGTAACAACGTATAAATCAGCTGTTAGTCTTTTGGTAGAAAAAGAGCGCAAACAAAGTGAAGAAACCACCAATCAAATTGTATCAAAACTGTCCGATAGTGATCAAACACTAACTTTGGTTAATGTATATCGTAAATTAACAGATAGCTCAGAAAGTCAAGCTAGATTATATGACCGTACTTCGACATTAAAGGGTAATATGATGCGTATTGACCCATTTATTGCTGAGTTAGGTCAAAATAATTTACGCCTTTATGTATATAATACGGATTATCATTTGGTCTTTAAAACGAAAGAAGAGAGCCTTTCTCTACAGTCGGTGGAGACCATAGAAAATAAATTAACAACGATTAATCAACAAGCCGGTTTGTTGACCGTGCAACCTGTGATATCAAAGCAAACGAGAGAAAAAATTGGCTATGTGCAAACTTTCTATGAATTAAGCTCAATGTATGAAATGAAGCGCAATCTATTAATGATTTTAATCTCAGTTGAATTGATTTCACTCGTACTTAGCCTGATTTTAGCCTTTTTGCTATCTTCTTATTATTTGAAACCGTTAAAGATGTTGCGCGATACAATGGAAACAATCCGCAAAGACCCGCAATCGGATATTCATGCACCGGTCATTGAAACACGTGATGAATTATCTGATTTGTCGGAAATCTTTAATGAAATGATTGATCGTATGCGTACTTATATTGAGCAACAAGAACAATTTGTGGAAGATGTTTCACATGAATTAAGAACACCGGTAGCCATTATTGAAGGTCATTTAAGCATGCTGAATCGTTGGGGAAAAGATGATCCAGAAATTTTGGATGAATCATTATCTGCAAGTATGCAAGAAATTAAGCGTATGAAAGATTTGGTTCAAGAAATGCTTGATTTATCGCGCGCGAAACAAGTAGACATTTACTATGGTAATGAAACTTGTCAGGCTAAAGAGGTGGTTAATCAAGTATTTAATAACTTTAGATTATTATACCCTGATTTTATGTTCGTGATGGATGATGACTTACCAAGAGAACGAACACTACAAATTTACCGCAATCATTTCGAACAAATCTTAATTATCATTCTAGACAATGCGGTAAAATACTCTTTAGAACGTAAAGAAATCCACGTAAGTATTTCAAGTAACATGAAAGAACTTGAAATTGCAATCCAAGACTTTGGTGAAGGAATTCCAGTTGAAGATTTACAAAAAGTATTTAATCGTTTCTATCGTGTGGATAAGGCACGGGCAAGGACAAAAGGTGGGAATGGCTTAGGTCTTTCGATTGCCTATCAGTTGTTAGAAAGCTATAAAGGACGAATCACCGTTGAAAGTAGTCTAGGGCAAGGTACGATTTTCAGAGTTTATGTTCCAATTATTGAAAGTGAACAAAATTCATATTAATGTTTTATAATGAAGCAGTTGCTATTTGCGGCTGCTTCATTTTTTTACGAATAATCAATCTAAAAATCGCTAGTGATATTTGTTTTTTTGAAATAAATTCCGAATTATATTACAATAAATACTCTTTATGTTCGAAACAAAAAATAATCAAAAAAATATAAAATTTTTGCTTGCATTTTGTAGAAAGACTTGGTATATTATTACTTGTCCTTGAGATAAATGAGGACTTAAAAAATAATAAAAAAAGTAATTGACATCTAAAAAGTTATATGATACTATAACAAAGTGCTTGATTTAAGAAAACATCTTCAATCAAGGTTTTGAAAAAAGTTCTAAAAAACATTTGACAAACAAAGTTTAATGTGATAAACTTTAGAAGTTGTCAATACGACAAAGTAGACCTTTGAAAACTGAACAAATAAATGCAAACAACCAATGTGTAGGGTCTTTAACTTTTGAGTTAAAGAAGATACATGCAAGCAATAGCTAGCAAAATCAATTTTGAGCTTAAAGTCATTTATGGCTTATCAATACTTTTTATGAGAGTTTGATCCTGGCTCAGGACGAACGCTGGCGGCGTGCCTAATACATGCAAGTCGAACGCATTTTCTTTCACCGTAGCTTGCTACACCGGAAGAAAATGAGTGGCGAACGGGTGAGTAACA
>DWVH01000039.1 GCA_019120335.1 Candidatus Enterococcus stercoripullorum | reverse complement strand
AGGACAAACTTATGATGTAATCTTGAAGCATGGTGTGAAAGAATATACACCAAAAGATCCAGGTACACCAGATACGCCAATCAACCCAGAAAATCCAGATGGACCAAAAGTCCCAGGAGATGCGGCACGAGAAAATCTAGCCAAGGATGCATCACAAACCATTCACTACACAGGAGCGGGAGAAAACACCCCAGCGGATAATGTGATTACTGCTAAAGATGCATTTACTAGAAGTATTAAGGTGGATAAAGTCACGGGTGCAATCATCGAGCGTAAAGATTGGACACCAAATGAACATGCCTTTGAAATAGTCGCTACACCAGAAGTGGTGAACTACTATGCGAATAAGGATAAAGCTGGAGGTTTAACTGCGACCGTTGAAAATCCAAACGTGGTGGAAGATGTTGTTTATGCACCAAAAGAAGGAACATTAACCGTCCGCTACCTAGACCAAGATAAGGATATGACTGAAATCGAAGGAACTGGAAGTTCTATCGGCGGAAACTATGGCGATACAATCAACTATAGTACCCAACCAACAATTGATGAATTACTTAAGAAAGGTTATGAGTTAGTTTCAGATGGCTTTACTGGACATGCTGGGGATACTTTCAATGATGAAAATAAAGGTAAAACTTATGATGTAATCTTGAAACATGGTGTGAAAGAATATACGCCAGAAGATCCAGGCATACCAGATACACCAATCAACCCAGAAGATCCAGATGGACCAAAAGTACCGGAGGATGCGGCACGAGAAAATCTAGCTAAAGATGCATCACAAACAATTCATTATATTGGTGCAGGAGAAAATACCCCAGCGGATAATGTGATTACTGCTAAAGATGCGTTTACTCGAAGTATTAAGGTGGACAAAGTTACTGGTAAGATTTTAAGTGAAACGAAATGGTATCCAAATAACCACCCATTTGATAAAGTAGCAACACCGACTGTGGTTTATTATTTACCAGATAAGGTAGAAGCTGGAGGATTAATCGCAACTGTAGATAATCCGAATGTGATTGATCAAGTGGTTTATGTCTCACAAGAAGGAGCCTTGACCATTCGATACCTAGATTTGGATAATAGTCTAAAAGTGATTCCAGGTACAGGTGGTTCGGTAAATGGTAAGTACGGTGAAAGAATTACGTATACTACTCAGCCAACCATTGATGAATTAGTGAAGAAAGGCTACGAACTTATTATTGATGGCTTTACTGGACATGCTGGGGATACTTTCAATGATGAAAATAAAGGTAAAACTTATGATGTAATCTTGAAACATGGTGTGAAAGAATATACGCCAGAAGATCCAGGCATACCAGATACGCCAATCAACCCAGGTGACCCAGATGGACCAAAAGTACCGGAGGATGCGGCACGAGAAAATCTAGCTAAAGATGCATCGCAAACAATTTACTACTCTGGTGCAGGAGATAAGACGCCGGCTAATCACGTAACTTATGTGAAAGATGCCTTTACTCGAAGCATCAAAGTGGATAAAGTAACTGGTGAAATTGTGGAACAGACAGAGTGGAAACCAGGAAATCATGTATTTAATCAAGTAGTTACACCTGAAATCGCTAAATATACAGCAGATAAGGTGCAAGCTGGTGGACTAGTTGCAACGGTTGAAAATCCAAATGTGGTAGATCACGTTGTATACGTACAAAATAGTGTACCGACACCACCTAGAATACCAAATACAGGAGGAAACCCAACGCCACAACGAGTGGTACAAGAAACACCAAGAAGATCAAGTCGTCACTTGCCAAAAACGGGTAGCAAGGCAAATACAACTACTGCAGGGCTAGCGACAGTAAGTATGGCAGGATTACTTGGATTAATATCTAAACGACGCCGCAAGGAAGATTAACTCCCTCGTATATTCCCTAAAAAACGCATGACTCGAAGTGAATGAGTCATGCGTTTTCATTATGAGGTCTGAAACTGTGTAATCAGACAGGAAGGAAATTCAGAAGTTTATCTTCCGTTGAGAAACATATAGATGGGGGAACGAATTTTACAAGGGGTATTTGTTCAATGCTATGGATTATTTTGTGAAAGATAATCTTTGCGCAAGATAGCATACATCGCAATATCAACAATTCCACAGTTATTTTTTCCTTTTTGTCGCAGAATTCCTTCAAATTGTGGTCCGCATTTTTGCATTACTTTACCGGAATTTGGATTGTTCACGTCATGACTTGCTTCAATACGGTTTAACCAAGGGTAGTGTTCAAATAAATAGGTAATCACTCGGCTGAATGCTTCTGACGTATATCCTTGATGCCACCAAGGGCGACCAATGGCATAACCAATCTCCATTGTGCCAATATTTTTATCATATTCAACCACGGTGATTGTGCCAATTAATGTATTTGTTTCTTTGACCACCAATCCCCAGTCCAGTATTTCTTTGTTTTGGTAGCGTTTTCCCTAAATCGGAGTCGTTCTTTTACTTCATGCTCATATTGATAAGCTGTCCAGGTGAGGTATTTTGTTATTTTAGCATCACTAGCCCAATTATGAAACATTTCATGGGTGTCCTCAACATTGAGTGGGCGTAAGATTAATCGTTGGGTTGTTAGTATTGGGGTAATATATTCCATCAAAATCCTCCTTACCAAAATGCACCCTATACCATAGCAATTAGATATAGGGTGCGCATTTAATCTGTAATAAATTAGATATATTTTTCTGTTAAATCCATGAAGGTTGCGATATCTTTTAAGACCATATCGATTCCAGCTTGCCAGAAAGTTGCTTGGTGCAAGTCGGTATCAAGGTGTTTTTTCGCTAATTCTTCAGTCGTCATACTTGCTGTGTCACGAAGTAGTGCAATATATTGATTTTCAAAACCATCTGCATGTTGGCTAGCTTTGGCATAAATTCCTAAGCTGAATAAGTACCCAAATGTGTATGGGAAATTATAAAATGGTATTTCATCGATAAAGAAATGTAATTTAGCAGCCCAGAAATGAGGGTGATAGCTGCCTAAACCATCAATATAGGCTTCTTTTTGTGCTTCCACCATCAAACGTGTGATTTCGTCTGTGGATACCAAGCCTTTTTGACGTGCTGCATAGAAGTTGCTTTCAAAGATAAAGCGTGCGTGAATGTTCATAAACATCGCAATCGCATTTTGTAATTTCACATCTAGTAAGTTGATTTTTTCTTCATCCGTTTTAGCCTCTTTTAAGGTTGCATCTGCCACGATTAATTCGGCAAAAGTACTGGCCGTTTCTGCAACGTTCATCGCATAATCTTGATTTAAAGTAGGTAAATCCCACATTACATGACTATGGAAAGCATGTCCTAATTCGTGCGCCAAGGTGGAAACTTCATTGACTGATTCACCATAAGTCATAAAGATACGAGATTCTTGTGACTTAGGTAGACTTGTACAATAACCACCAGGACGTTTGCCAGGGCGATCTTCTGCTTCAATCCAAGCTTTATCAAAGGCCATTTGCGCAAATTCAGACATTTTAGGAGAAAATTTCTTAAAGTTTTCCACGATGAAATCTGCGGCTTGATCAAAAGTATAGCGACGTTCTTTAAAATTGCCTAAAACAATCGGTGCATCTTGGTCTTGCCAATCCATTTTATCCTTACCGAACAATTGCGCTTTACGTGTCAAGAAGTCGATAATTGGTTGTTTATTTTTTTGAATTGTTCCCCACATCATGTCTAGCGTTTCTTTATCCAAACGGTTGTATTCCAAAGGTTGTTTGAGGTAATCTTGTACACCGTGTAGTTTGTAGTTATTTAAACGGAAACCATCCAAGTGATTTAAAGTGTCTGCAAAAATATCTGCTTTTTCGCTCCAAGCTTTTTCCCATTTTTCGAATAATTCTTGGCGGACTGCTTTATCTTGGCTAGACATCATGGTGTTGAAGGCTTGACCAGCTGAAAGCATTTCGCCGTTAAATGGAATTTGGATACTTGCAACGATGGTGTCATAGTGTTGACTCCAAGCACTTTGACCATCTAGTGCCAAGGTATTGATAATATTTTCAGATTGTTCGTCTAATAATTCTTGGCCATCTCTGCGCATTTCAGATAGTCGGAAAGCAATTTGACTAAAGTGTGTCATTAAATCTTGCCAATCCACCTCTTGATAACTAGCAAATTTCTTATTAAGAATGGTAGTTGCTAATTGAAAAGCTGGAAGATTGCTGTATAGCTGACCTGTTAATAATTTGGCTTGTTGGTCGTGGATATTTGCAGAGTTCAAAGCTTCGATAAACGAGCCGCATTCAGTAAAACTTTTTTGGATTTCCTCGTGAATAGCTAAAATTTCCTTTAATTCAGTTACTTGCTGAGCAGTATTTGGTGTGAAAGCTTCGACAAGTTGGTGAAATGCGTTGATTTTGGTAGATAATTCATTCAATTCTTGTCGCAGTGTTTCAGAGCTACTTCCTCCAGCGAAAATAGAATCTAAATCCCAGTTAATGGCATACTTCATTAAAATCATCCTCTCAAATTTATGAAATCATTCTCATTATAATGTTGATTTCATGAAATTTCTAGCAAAAGTTGCTGTAAATGTACAAAGATAGCTTTGGAAAAAAGAGGGTGTGATTTTTAGGGGAGAGACTAACGTGAAAAAATGATCGTTTGTGTATACTTTGTAAACTTATGTAAATGAACTTTTGTTAAAATATTAATAAACGATGAGAACTAATTGGATATATATAGTTGATAAATTTCGTTCGATATATTATTCTTTGGTTGTTTTCGTTATTGAAATTTCGGTGTATACAAGGTGTATTTTCTTTTTTTATTTAGTAATTAAATAGTCGTTAATCTAATTTGTGTTTGCGAAAAGTTTGTGATTGAAATTATTTAATGTGTTATAATTGTTCTTTTTAAATCATTCAGAGTTGCTTTTATATTAAAATTAGTCTAATAGGGTTTGAAAATTAGTTATTTTATGAGAGTATTATAGACTAGGAAGGATAGACCTTTTATAAGAAGTTCTTTGAAAAATGAATATGAAAGAAGGTGCACAACAGATGGTAGAATGTATTCGGATTTTCTCCAGACGTTTTATGATTGAGTTCTTTTAAACGGTAGATAAAAGAATTTTAATGAATAAAAAAACGAGGAGAAAATAGATGGAAAATTATAGGAAAATTTTTAAAATAGTAGCGACAGTGGCTTTTATAGGGATGGTATTGTTTTCTAATATGTTAGGTGTAAAAAATGTTTATGCATACAATTCCACCATTGCCGATCACAGAAAAGATAAAGAATTTTATGTTGCGAGAAGATATACTTCTGTAGAAAATGGTATTAATTCTTATCCGATTCGTTTATTTGGTCCCTATCAATCATCAAATCCAAGAGCTACTAAGACTCCAGACATTAAAGAATGGGAAATAGCTTATTGTATAAATGGTTATTTTAGTCAAACCCTAGGAAGAGGTTGGGCTATACCAAGTGGAGATCAATCTACTCTAGCTTATGCTAAAATGCCATATACTCAAGAAAACGTATATCGGATGGTAGGTGATTATGATAATGTTCAAGGTTATAATTATCATAGGGAAGTTCCTTTGAATATTGACCAAATATTAAAGAAAATTCTTTATATAGGATATCCTTATGATGCGAAAAATCTTCAGCAAAATTTGGGAGATAGGCAATTTGAACAAGTAACGCAAGCTGTTATTTATAATTATACCGATCATTCAAGTAAAGGAGCAAAGGAAAGAGACACGTTAAAAGGTGTTGGTGGAGAAGTATATACTGCTTATCAAAAGATGGTAGATTTAATTGATAATCATTTTGATGAATTAGTAATGCCTAGTGATTTTGAAGTTAATATTTATGAGTGGTATAATCATCCGTTGCGTACAGATTATGTGAGTTATCAAAATTTATTGACAGCATCAATTTCTGAACGTCGCATACCAATCAAATTTAGAAAAGTAGATAATCAAAATCAGACACTTTCAGGTGCTAGAATTCAGGTTATAAACTCAGATTCAGGGAAAGATTACGGTGAATGGATTTCAGGTGAAGATAAGGTGTTAAATTTATTACCTGGAAATTACGAATTTATTGAAAAGTCTGCACCAAAAGGCTATGAGAAAGCTGAAAAAATAGTATTCAGAATTAGTAATGCTGGAAAAGTCACTTATAAGAATGAGAGCGGTCGATATGTTGATATGCCAACTGACAATGGGACTTATCTCTTAAAGATGGTAGATGAGAAATCTAGTGTTGTTTTTCGGGATATTATTTTTAGTAAAAGAAATTTAAATGGTGATGAAATTGCGGGTGCACAGATTCAGATTAAACAAGATGAAGAAGTTGTAGAACAATGGACATCCGAAGAAGGACAATCGCATCAAATCAGCTTAGCGCCAGGAATCTATACATTCCATGAAGAAGCAGCACCGAAAGGTTACGTAGCAGTGACAGATTTCGAGTTTACTGTTAACGCAGACGGTACAGTAGAGGTACATGAAACACCAGATGCGAAGGTTAAAGACGGCAAAGTAGTTGTTACAAACCAAGCAGAAAAGAAAAAAGTCACTTTCAGCAAACAAGATATCGCAGGCAAAGAAATTGCAGGTGCGCAAATTCAGATCAAACAAGGTGAAGAAGTTGTAGAAAAATGGACTTCAGAAGAAGGACAATCGCATCAAATCAACTTAGCACCAGGAAGCTATACTTTCCATGAAGAAACAGCACCGAAAGGTTACGTAGCAGTGACAGATTTCGCGTTTACTGTTAAAGAAGACGGTACGGTAGAAGTACATGAAACATCAGATGCGAAGGTTAAAGATGGCAAAGTAGTCGTTACAGACCAAGTAGAGAAAAAAGAAGTTGTCTTTAGTAAACAAGATATCGCTGGCAAAGAAATCGCAGGCGCACAAATCGAGTTGAAACAAGGCGAAGAAGTGGTGGCATCATGGACATCCAAAGCTGGTAAATCACATAAAGTGAAATTAGCTCCTGGAACCTACACCTTCCACGAAGAAGCAGCGCCAAATGGCTACTTAGCGGTCACTGACTTTACATTTACAGTGAAGGCAGATGGCACAGTAGAATTAGGTGAAACTTCAGATGCCGAAATCAAAGACGGTAAACTAGTCGTCACAGACAAGAAGAAACCAGAAGTCCCAACGGTTACAACGAAAAAAGTTGTTTTCAGCAAACAAGATATCGCAGGCAATGAAATTGCAGGTGCGCAAATTCAAATCAAACAAGGTGAAGAAGTTGTAGAAAAATGGACTTCAAAAGAAGGACAATCGCATCAAATCAGCTTAGCACCAGGAAGCTATACCTTCCACGAAGAAGCAGCACCACGGTTACTTAGCGGTTACTGACTTTACATTCACGGTGAAGGC
>DWVH01000038.1 GCA_019120335.1 Candidatus Enterococcus stercoripullorum | reverse complement strand
TCGAACACCGTCTAATAAGGTTGTAAATCGACTTGGGCAGCTACGAGCGGATAAGTTTGTCCAACACGTCGGGAAAGTTCCAAAAGTTAAGACTTTCCCAGACGGGGTGGCTTATACGCCGAAGTAGCTAGTCGATTTACACCGTCTATCAAGGTTGTGAGGCAGCTTGCTTAGACATGAAGAAATTCGTGTGTTTACCTACCTCTGAGAAAATCGGATAAAAGGAGATTTTCTTAAGCAGGAGGGTGAATTTTCCGAGTATTTAGTTGATTGATACCGAGAAAGCTAAGGTTGTCCGGAATGAGTTCTAAAGGTAAAAAAACTAGCCATTCAAAATGAATGACTAGTCCAAAAATCTAATTGATAAAAAATTAAGCGATAATCGAACCGTTTGGCATGTTCTCAGGAGCTTCTACAATTTGTAGGCGTCCTTGACTATCTTCAGCGGATAAAATCATACCTTGGCTGATTTCTCCACGCATTTTTCGTGGTTTAAGATTTGCAACAATCACCACTTTTTTACCGATAAGTGCCGCTGGGTCTGGATAGAACGCCGCGATACCTGAAAGAATTTGACGGTCTTGCTTGTCACCTGCATCTAAGCGGAATTGCAATAACTTGTCGGCATCTTTCACACGTTGGCAATCAATAACTTCAGCGACTTTTAATTCTACTTTATCGAAATCATCATATTTAATTTGCTTTTCTTTCACACTTACTAATTCTGTTTCTTCAGGGTTCCAATTGACTTTTTCTTCAACACTTGGCACACCTTGAGCCATCTTTTCTTGAATGTAAGCAACTTCTTGTTCTACATCGAGACGAGGGAATATTGGCACACCTTTTTCGACCACTTTTGTATCTTTAGGAAACTCACCAAAACGCAAATCAGTCAATTCTTTACTTGCATTACTAATACCAAGTTGTTCAAAGATTTGATTTGGTACATTGGTCATCACTGGTTGTAAAAGAATAGCGACAATACGTAACACTTCAGCTAAATGAACCATAACAGAATCTAATTCATCTTTACGTTCAGGATCTTTCGCTAAAATCCATGGCTGTGTTTCATCAATATATTTATTTGCACGAGAAATCAAATTCCACACTTCGCCTAAAGCAATATTAAATTCCATATTGTCCATCGCTTCATGATATTTACCGATGACATTAGCCGCAGTTGTAGAAAGATCTGCATCAAAATCAGTAACACGAGATTTATATTCTGGAACAAAACCACCACAATATTTGTTAATCATCGCAACTGTGCGGTTTAATAAGTTACCTAGGTCATTGGCTAAATCATAGTTCACACGCGAAACGAAATCTTCTGGGGTAAAGACGCCATCAGATCCAAACGGCACTGCACGTAATAGGTAGTAGCGTAAAGCATCTAAACCATAACGTTCCACTAACATTTCTGGATAAACGACATTCCCTTTAGATTTACTCATCTTGCCGTCTTTCATTAATAACCAACCATGACCAAAAACTTTCTTAGGTAATGGTAAATCAAGCGCCATTAACATAATTGGCCAATAAATGGTATGGAAACGGACAATTTCTTTACCAACCATATGAACATCAGCTGGCCAGAATTTTTCAAATAAACTTTCATCATCGCTACCATAACCAAGTGCTGTGATATAGTTTGATAACGCGTCAATCCACACATAAACTACATGTTCAGGATTCGCATCAATTGGAATACCCCATTTAAAAGTAGTACGTGATACCGCTAAATCTTCTAGTCCCGGTTTGATAAAGTTATTAATCATTTCATTTTTACGAGACTCTGGTTGAATAAATTCTGGATGTTCTTCATAATACGCTAATAAACGATCAGCGTAGTTACTCATTCTAAAGAAATAAGACTCTTCTTTCACTAATTCAACTTCATGACCACTTGGCGCTTTACCACCAATCATGTTGCCTTCTTCATCACGATAGACTTCAGCTAATTGTGTTTCTGTAAAGAATTCTTCATCAGATACAGAATACCAGCCTTCATATTCACCTAAGTAAATATCCCCTTGATCAAGTAAACGTTGGAAAATCTTGCGGACTGCCTTTTCATGATAGTCATCAGTAGTACGAATAAATTTATCGTAGCTAATATCTAAAGTTTTCCATAATTTTTTAATATCCGCAGCCATTTTATCCACATATGCTTGAGGTTCTAATCCTAATTCAGCTGCTTTCTTTTCAATTTTTTGACCATGTTCATCCACCCCAGTAAGATAAAACACATCAAAATCCATTAATCGTTTATAACGGGCCAATGCATCACAAGCAATGGTCGTATAAGAATTGCCAATATGTAACTTGCCACTTGGATAGTAAATCGGAGTGGTAATATAATAAGTTGATTTTTCAGACATCTTTCAATTTTTCCTCCAATCAATAAACGACTTATACCAAATTATTGTAGCATTAGATGAAACGATTATCAATTGAAAAATAAGGTTGTGAGGCAGCTCATGAAAAGTGTTGTGTAATGAAATAAAGGTACAAATTACTTAAAATGTGATATAATGAATGTTACCAAGAAAATTGTGAGGATAATTTATGAAATCAGCTTCGAAAGCGGCTTTTTTATTTGCATGTGTGCTGACCTTTTTACATATTTTGCTATTTATCAATCGTGATTATATTCAAGCCTACTTTGCGATGCATCACGGTGTGGCAAACTTTTTACAATTGCGCCTATTATTCAAAATTCTTTGTTTAGTAGGGATAATCATTCTAGGTGTGCCACAGGTCCGCAAAAAGCCCAATCTTTGGTTCCCATATACGGGACTATTCTTAATAAATCTCATATTATCTTAAAGAGGTGTTGATCGAATATGGAATTTTCATCAAAATCTGAAGAAAAAAAATATTACGAACAAATCGCAACGGAAGAAGAATTCTTAAAGTGGTACCATGAACAAGAACATCCTACCTACGAATCCCCTTCTTTAACCGTAGATATGGTATTGCTTTGTTATAATCGTCAAGAAGAACAACTGAAATTGCTATTGATTCAGCGTAAAAGTCACCCATTCCGTCATTCTTGGGCCTTACCTGGAGGATTCGTCTCAAAAGGTGAGTCCACTGATGATAGTGTCATTCGCGAAACATTAGAAGAAACTGGCGTACATATTAACCAAAATCAAATTGAACAGCTCTACACATTTTCTACGCCAAATCGTGACCCTCGTGGTTGGGTGGTAACTGTTAGCTATTTAGCCTTTATCGGTGAAGAGCCAGTAGATGCCGGCGATGATGCGAGCCAAGTGCGCTGGTTTAATTTAAATCGCAAACAAAATACAATCGTCCTAGAAAACCAAGAAACACAAATCATTCTCGATTTAGAAAACGGTGAATCCCTTGGAAAAGATACCTTAGCCTTTGACCACAGCCAAATTATTCTTAAGGCTTTCCATCATGTATTAGAAACAATGATGCATGACCCACGCGTACTATTGGTATTGGGACCTGGCTTTACGATTACCGATGCCAGAAAAGTCTTTGCTAAATTTTTAGGCATTGATTTTAAAAATATTGACCACTCTAACCTCAAAAAAGCATTGAATGATCATTTAGAAGCTATCGGTGAACGTGCAAGTGGTGTTGGACGACCATCAAAAATCTACCAATTAAAGACCGATAAAAAAATCAGCCCGGAATAGGCTGATTTTTTTGTGGTTTTTCATAATTAGTGGGCACATTTCCTAGAAACAAATCAATTATTACCTAGGCGAACCCTGGCACCCCTACCAGTTATTTTTATTTAAATATTTTGACAATTTATGATTTGAATCTCTTTACCGTACCATTGTGCTTTGTATTTTAATAAACGAACTAATTGATGCCATTCATTACTAGTGAATAATGCATCTTCAGCACAAGACCTATCTTCTGGTTCGACAATTTCGATTACATCATATTCCTTAATATAAAAGATAGATAAATGGTTTAAATAATCTTTTATTTGATTATTAAAGTGTGTCAATAATTTGTCATACTGTTTTTTTTGCTTCTGGTAATTCTTACAGTCGGCTAATATCCGATTTTGCTTACGCGCACCCCGAGCCTTTACCTTTAATCTTCGTTGTAAAAACGCTAGACGTCCTTTCGTTTGCTGAATGGATTCAATTACTTCAGCACGATATTTCGCTTGTTGGACTAATTGATGTGCATCAAAAGAAAGTCTAATGTTTTTACCTGTTTTCTCAAATTTATCAATGGATTCTACGCACAAAATTGAAGCATAAAACTCCTCGTTATTTTTAGCTGAAATGGTCACTGATTTAATTTTGCCAGTAATTTTTCGATGTTCGCATATTTGAATTTTTTCTTTTAACTTTGGCAATTTCAGATAACCGTCCTCTATACGAACCGTCCCATTTTGATTATTAGTAGTGTAAGATTGCCAGGCCGAACTCTTATTTTTTAGCTTAGGATAGCCACTACGCTGTTGATAGTAATTTTGAAAAGCCCTATCTAAATTTCTTTTCGCATTTGCAAGGGCTAGACTATCTGTCTTTTTTAAAAAGGGATAATCACGCTTGAGACTTGCAGGCGTGATTACCTCTTCACTTGTGCGCTCAGCAGTATCTAACTTCAGAAAATAATTATAGATAAATCGAACACAACCAAATGTTTCAATGAAGAACCTTTTTTGAGCTTCATTGGGATAAATTCTAAATCGATAACCCTTTAAATTTTTCATCGAATCAACCTTATTTTGATGTTCGGCAGCTAGATATTGTGAAATTCGCCCTCCTACTTGAAAAAATCTCCTTTCATCCGATTTTTTCAGCATTTGGTAAGCACACGAATTTCTTCGAGGCTTCCCAAGCTACCTCACATCCTTTTCCTTTTCTTTTCTGCTAGTTTTTCGGCAAAGTGTTTGGCTTCTTCATCGCTAGCATAGACATAATGGCCTTCTGCGATTTCTTGCATCTTTCGTGGTATTCCGTCTTCTTTAGGTGGTATATACTTGATACGTTTGCGTGTGCGTTCATAATCTGGATCAGGTAATGGAATCGCTGATAGCAGACTTTCTGTATATGGATGTACCCCATAATGATAAATTTCATCACTTATACCCATTTCAAGTAATTTACCATGATGCATTACGCCGATACGGTCACTAATATGTTTCACCATCGATAAGTCATGGGCAATAAATAAATAGGTAAGATTTTTTTCTTTTTGCAAGTCTTGTAATAAGTTAACAACCTGCGCTTGAATCGATACGTCTAACGCAGAAATCGGTTCATCACAGATAATGAATTTCGGATTAACCGCTAAAGCACGCGCAATCCCAATTCTTTGTCGTTGTCCACCAGAAAACTCATGTGGATAACGTGTACCATGGTTTGGATTTAACCCTACTGTTTTTAGCAAATCATCCACCATTTGATTACGTTCTGCTTCACTTTTTGCTAAATGGTTGATATCAATCCCTTCAGCAATAATATCACGAACCTTCATCCGTGGATTTAGAGATGCATAAGGATCTTGATAAATCATTTGTACTTCACGACGAAATTCTTTTAATTCATCGCGTTTTTTCAACTTCATAACATCTTTTCCATCAAAAGTGATTTCCCCGCCACTTGGTTGATTTAATCGGATAATCGTACGGCCAGTAGTCGATTTCCCACTTCCTGACTCACCTACCAAGCCAAAAGTCTCCCCTTCATAGATATGGAAAGTAATGTCATCTACCGCTTTAACTTCATCTTTGCGGCCAACGTTAAAATATTGTTTTAAATTTTTAACATCTAATAAAACTTTTTTCACGTTACGACTTCCTTTCTAGGCTTGACCTTTTTTTATTTGATTTTTTTCTGCAAATTTTGCCCAACGAATTTGAATTTCTTTCGGCGGTGTTACTTTTGGTGCTTGAGGTGCTAATAACCAAGTAGCAGCCTTATGCGTTGGTGACACTTCAAAGAATGGTGGTTGTTTTTCAGCATCAATCTTTAAAGCATACTCATTTCGTGGATAGAAAGCATCTCCTTTTGGTGGTTGTAATAAATCAGGCGGTGTCCCAGGAATTGCATACAGCCGCTCTTCCCCACCTTCTAAGGATGGCATTGAACCTAGTAATCCCCAAGTATATGGATGTTGCGGATTATAGAAAATTTCCTCAGAAGTTCCGATTTCTACAATTTTTCCTCCATACATAACAGCTACACGGTCTGCCACATTTGCTACTACCCCCAAATCGTGGGTAATAAAGATAATCGATGTTTTAATTTTTTCTTGAATATCTTTTAATAGTTCTAAAATTTGGGCTTGAATCGTTACGTCTAGCGCAGTGGTTGGTTCGTCAGCAATTAAAATTTGTGGATAACAAATCAAAGAAATCGCGATGACAATCCGTTGACGTTGCCCACCTGAAAATTGGTGTGGATAGTTGTTCAAGCGTTTCTCAGCATTCGGAATGCCTACTAGTTTTAATAATTCTAAAGCTTGTTCCATTGCTTCTTTTTTCGAAATTTTAGTGTGTTTTAACAAGGATTCTGCTACTTGTTTTCCAATTGGCATAGTTGGGTCCAGAGAAGTCATCGGATCTTGGAAAATCATTGCAATCTCTTTCCCACGAATCTTTTGCATTTCTTTTTCGGTCTTTTGTACAATATCCTGACCATTAAATAAGATTTGACCATTTTCAATATTGGCATTACTTGCAAGTAAGCCCATGACACTTCGAGTAGTGACTGATTTACCACTTCCGGATTCCCCTACAATCGCTAAGGTCTCCCCTTCATATAAATCAAAACTCACATTACGGATGGCTTGCACTTTGCCGGCGAAGGTGTCAAATGAAATTTCTAAATCTTTTACTTCTAGAATTTTTTTCATATTTGTTTACTCCTTCATCTTAGGGTCAAAAGCATCACGTAAACCGTCTGCTAAAAGGTTAAACCCAATCATAATTACCGATAGCATAATGGCTGGAATCCACATTTGATATGGCAAGAATAAGAATGTCTTATATCCATCACTCAAAAGCATCCCTAGAGAAGCTGCCGGTGGCTTAATCCCTAAACCGATAAAGCTTAAGAAGGCCTCGAAGAAAATTGCTGATGGAATACTAAACATCATTTGTACAATAATCACACTAGAAATATTTGGCAAGATATGTTTAAACGCAATCTTCATTTTTGATTCACCTAATGTAGTAGCTGCGAGTACAAATTCTTGATCTTTTAATTTCAAGGATTGAGCCCGCACAATTCTGGCCATTGGAATCCAGTTGGTAATCGCCATCGCCGCAATGATTGATGGAATCCCCGGTTTAAATACAACTAACATTAAAATCATCACGACTAAGGTTGGAATACCAGATAAAATTTCAATCAAACGTTGTAAAATCGTATCGACACGTCCACCAAGTAATCCAGAAACCAAACCGACAACTACCCCGATGGAAATATCAAGAATTGCTGCAATAAAGGCGATAAATAGCGAAATTCGCGTCCCCATTAATAAGCGACTTAATAAATCGCGACCTAAACTATCGGTACCAAAGATAAAGTACACATTTTTAGGGACGCCAGCTTCTTTATATTTATCAACTAATTCACCCCCGACCATGGTTTTCCCATTAAGACCATTGATATCTACACCAGGAATTTTTGGTGGCAAATTAATATAGTCAATATTTTGTTTAGCTGGATTATGTGGTGAGAAGAAAATTGCGCCCACACTCACAACTAAAATAATCGCTAATAAAGTAATTGAAAATACAGCGGCTTTATTTTTCTTTAATCGACGCCATGAATCCTGCAAGAATGTCAAAGAAGGGGCGGCAATGGCTTCACGTTCTTCAACGGTATCTTTTTGTAGAAATTCAAATTCAGAAGCAGGAATTTTGGCAATCTCTTCATACATTTGTTTCGCTTCCATCTAGCCACGACTCCCTTCTGATACACGAATACGAGGATCAACAATTCCATAAAGGATATCGACCACTAAGATAACGACAACCAACATTGTAGAGTAAAGGATTGTTACGGCCATGATGGTTGGATAGTCATTCGTAGTAATTGATTTAACGAATTGTTCCCCAATACCTGGAATAGCAAAAATATTTTCGATAACCAATGAACCAGTCATCAAACCGACTGCTAAAGGTCCTAATAATGTTAATAATGGAATCAAACTATTACGTAAACCATGACGGAAAACAATTTGCCAACGACTCAATCCTTTGGCACGCGCTAATTCGATATAATCACTATGTAAGACTTCAACCATTTCTGTACGAATAAAACGAGCAGAATCGGCTAATGGACTCATCGCAAGGGCAATCGTTGGTAAAATCGTATACGCAAAACCTTCCCATTTCGCGATTGGTAAAATATGTAATTTCATCGCAAAGAAATATTGTAATAATACCGCAAACACGAAGTTAGGAATCGAACGACCAATGATAGCCACTAAAGTCGCCAAGGTATCCACCCAAGTATTTTGCTTCATGGCTGAAATCGCCCCTAAAACTGTTCCGAAAATCGTACCTACAACAATGGCTTGGAAACCTAATTGTAAGGAAGGGCCGATACGATCCATTAATAATGAAGCAACAGGTTGATTTTTAAATTGGAAACTGGTTCCGAAATTAAAGTGTAGGGCGTTCCATAAATATTTTCCATATTGAACAATGACTGGTTGATCAAGCCCCATTTGTTTATTTAAAATAGCAATTTGTTCTTTAGATAATTTCTCAGCGTTGGTATATGGTGTACCAGGTAGAAGCTTCATTAAAAAGTAAGTAATGGTAGCAATCAACCACAAAGTAATCACCATATAGAATAGTCGCTTAAGAATATATTTTACATAACTATTCAAATAGGTTCCCTCCAATTTTTTAAGTATAGGATTTTTTTGACTTCTCACTTTATTTTGTGTACATTTAGCATAGATAAACCAAGAAAGGAGCTTCTTATGCGCCCAAAAAAGTGGTCTCTTTATCTATATCTCATTATTTTACTAGGCAATATAGGATTTCTCACAATAAAGCATGAATTACATTTGGTCAATCTTTCAGACACCTTATTTTTATCCATGCTGCCGTTTTTAATCATTGCCGTCTTTTTGTGGATTTTATCTTCTGGAGTGTTTGATTTCTTCCATTACTCCATGAAAAAAGCCTTCAAAAAATTAAAAGAAGATGATCTTACACTCTCACAAGCAAGTAAAGGTAGTTCCCGCTTCTTTTTTGAAATAAGTGGCCTACTCTTACTTTCGAGTGTGCTTTGTCTACTTTTTTCTGGTTACTTTTAAACCTATAAAGCTGATGCACTGAAGTAAAAGTGCATCAGCTTATTTTTTTGAAAGTTTCACATTGATTTATTTAGCGATGTAAGTCCACTTGAAGTCGTATTTCGCACCAGCTGGGTGGTTGACGATACCTTTGACTTTTGGATTACGCATATAGGCAACTGCTTTTTGATAGATTGGCACTACCCCTTGTTCATCCATGATAATCTTTTCAGCTTCTACAAAGTCATCCCAACGTTTTTCTTCATCAGCGGCATCTGTAGTAGCTGCAGCACGAACAAGTTTCGTATATTCTTCATTGTTCCAGTTTCCGCGGTTGTAGCTGTTACCAATTGTAAACATATCTAAGAAGCTAGAAGCATCGGCATAGTCAGCACCCCATCCACTTAGAACCGTATCAAAATCACCTTTGTTTGAACGATCTAGACGAACTGAGAATGGCACTGGACTAACACTTACTTTTAGACCTGGTAAGTTTTCTTGTAATGAGCCTTGTAGATATTCTAGCATCTTCTTAGCCACATCTGAGTCAGAAGATAAGATATCTAATTTCACTTCATTCACACCAAGTTCTTTCTTGGCTTTTTCCCAGTATTCTTTTGCTTTCTTCTTATCATATTTCACTGGAGATTTTGCTTCTTTGACAAAATCTTTCTTAGTCTTAGGATCATAAATGAATTTTTCTGGCATCAAGTTCGTTGTCGCAATTGAACCATTGGCTAAAACTTGTTTTGCTAGAGAATCACGATTGATTGCATAGGAAATAGCTTTACGTAAATTAGCATTGCGATATGGTGATTTTTCATCTTTTTGGTTAAATTCTAGATAGAAAGTTGAAGCTTCTGGAATAGTTAAGTAAGCTTCATCGTTAGCCATCTGTTGTGCTAATTCACCATTTAGTGTTACTTGATCAGATTGCCCATCTTTAAATAAGTTCAATGCTGTTGAAGATTCTTTAATAACACTCACATTGATTTTATCTAATTTCACATTTTTAGCATCCCAGTAAGTATCATTTTTCGCATAAGACCATTCTGTATCTGTACCTGGGCCATCAAAACCTTCTAAAGTAAATGGTCCGTTATAAACAGCATTTTCAGATTTTGTTGCATAGTCGCTACCAAATTTTTCTACCACTTTTTGATTTTGTGGGAAGAAGATTGGAAATGCTAGTAATTGGTCAAAGTATGGTGTTACCTTTGCTAGTTTAATTTCTAGTGTGTAATCATCCACCGCTTTAATACCTAATTCACTTGTAGCTTTCTTACCGGCAGTGATATCAGAAGCATTAGCAACTGGTTCAAATAGGTAAGCATATTCAGAAGCTGTCTTTGGATCGACTGTACGTTGCCAACCATAAACATAATCTTTCGCCGTTACTGGGTCGCCATTTGACCATTTGGCATCTTCACGTAATTTTAATGTGTAAGTTAATCCATCCTCACTTACTTTTGCCATTTCTGCAGCACCTGCAGGAATTGGTTTATTATCTTTGTCTAATCGATATAGACCTTCATAGCAGTTATTTAAAGCTGAAAAACTCACTTCATCTGTTGCTAATGAAAGGTCTGCTGATGGCATTTCAGCACCCTCAACCATATTAAAGACTTGTTTTTTCGCTACTGCTGCTGTGTCAGAAGATTTGCTTTCTTCTTTTTTTGATGAGTTTCCTGTTGAACAGCCCGCTAACACTAATCCGCAAACTGCCAGAGTTGCAATCGCCCATTTTTTCTTCATACTAAACTCCCCTATCATTAATTTTATTTTAAAAAAAATTAGCTTAATGCAATTTTAAATAATAATTATTAAAATTGCAACTATTTTTTCTCAATTATTTTTAATTTTTCAGAATATTTGAAAGTTACTATCTATTTATTGTTTTTATTTTTAGTCAAAACCTTTTTATATTAATATTATTAGGGATTTATTGATTTTTTTCTGTTCTTTTTCATAAATAAAAAAATTCAGATTATTTCAAACAATTAGATTTCAATTTTGGATATGCATTGAAATAAGCAGTCTGGCAAACTGCCAGACTGCTTCATAAACTTTTTTATTCCATGCTGCTCGTAGCTGCCCGAGTCGATTTACGACCTTATCCACGGCGTTCGAAGGGTAGCTACATCGCATCTAAGCCGGCCTGCCTAGGAAAATCTTAAAACATAGTGGATTTTCCTGGCATTCCGGACAAACTTAGCTTTCTCGGTATCAATCAACTAAATACTCGGAAAATTCACCCTACTGCTTAAGAAAATCTCCTTTCATCCGATTTTCTTAGCAGTAGGTAACGCATGAATTTTCTCGTATTTGACCTAGTTGATTGATAACCTTTTGCTTGTAGCTGTTCGACCCTTCTCACGACCTTTTTTTCATTTGTTTGCTTCGTAGTTGGCCACAGGCGGCATCGATGTCGGTTCCGTGTTCTTTACGGATGACACAGTTAACGCCATTTTTCTTCAATGTATCATAGAAACGCAATACATCGTCTTTACTACTTCTTGAATATTGGTCATGTTCACTGACTGGATTATATGGAATTAAGTTCACATAGGCTAATTTCTTCTTATCTTTGAGTAAATTCGCCAATTCTTGGGCATGATGCACACGGTCATTCACGCCTGCTAACATAATATATTCAAAGGTAATACGGCGGTTAGTCTTTTCTAAATAAAAATCTACCGCATCCATTAATTTTGCCAATGGGAAGCTGCGGTTAATGCGCATAATAGAGGTACGTAATTCATCATTTGGCGCATGTAAAGAGATTGCAAGATTTACTTGTAAACCATTATCAGCAAATTCTTTAATCTTCGGTACAATCCCACTCGTTGAAACAGTAATATGACGTGCACCAATAGCCATACCTTTAGGATCATTCACGATGCGTAAAAATTTCGTTACATTATCATAATTATCAAAAGGTTCACCAATTCCCATCACCACGATATGAGAAACACGTTCACCTAAGTCACGCTCATCAAAATAGTGTTGCACAAGCATGATTTGGGCCATGATTTCCCCTGCTGTTAGGTCGCGTTGTTTTTTCAATAAGCCACTCGCACAGAAGGTACAACCAATATTACAGCCCACCTGCGTCGTCACACAGACACTCATCCCATAATCTTGACGCATTAACACTGTTTCAATCATATTTTTGTCAGGTAATTCAAATAAATATTTTACTGTACCGTCACTTGATTCTTGCACGACAATTTGATTTAACGGACAAATCTCAAAGTTCTCTTCTAATTTAGCAATCAATGCTTTGGATAGGTTGGTCATTTCCGCAAAAGTCATCACTCGCTTTTCATATAACCATTCCCAAACTTGAGTCGCACGGAATTTCTTTTCTCCATTTGCTTCAAACCAGGCAATTAATTCTGTTTTTTCTAATCCATAAATAGATGGTTTCAATCGTTTTTCCCTCACTTTATCAATATCGTATCCACTATAGCGAAAAATTTAGGGAAATGCAATGAAATCTACTTTAAATTTTGCTGAAAACTGGCCTGAAAAAATCTAAGTGCGAGCACCACTTGCGTCAAGCCAAAGACCACAAATAGGCTATAGTAAGTTTGAATATGTATCAACTGACAAACAAACATCACGAGCAAACCTGCTAGATTGACAATAATTGTTTGCGTAACAACCATTTTTTCTTGATTTTGCGCTTGTAAGTAGACCTTAATAATTTCATAAAACGGGACAGCTAGCATCACACTAAAAGTAAATCCCGCCATGAATGTTAAGTGACTAAATATTTGCTGGGTAAATAGTTGCGCAAAAGCTGGGATAGTCAAAGTTCCTACGATGGATAACCCAATAAACAATAGAAAATTTACCCGCAATAACCATTTTAACAGTTGTGACTTTTGTTTTTGAGTGACTTCTGGTAAAAAGATTGGCAAACTATTGGCATACAATAAGCTTGGTAATTTTATAATTGCAAACATTTGAGAAATGACAGCATAAGCACCTAGCGTAGTATTCCCCAAATGTCCCATAAAACTTTCAAAAACTAGGATAAATAAGACACTCTCAAATATTTCCTGGATGGCTAACGGAATACCTAAGCGTGTGATAGCAAGCATTTGATTAGCCGATTGCATGAGACTTTGCTTGAGGATGGGGAAAATATGCCATAAATAGGCCAATACGAGGTACAAGACACCCGCCATATTCGCTAAGGCCGCCCCTTGAATCTCCCAAAGTGGCACTAAAATTATATTCAAACCACATTCGAGTAAAGCACTGATTACGCCGATACGAAAAATCACTGTTGTCTTTTGGGCGAATTTGAGAAGATTGCTAAAGAGAAACGAAAGCAATAATAGTAAGATATAACCCGACATGATATAGAGATACTGACTCGCTTTTAGTAATAGTTCCCCTTGAAAGCCATAAAAATATCGCAAAAACAGTTTGCCAAAAAGCAAGCAAAGAGCGAAGAAGCCCCCGCCAAACAATAAACACAAGCGCAAGGCTGAATGCACAAATTGCTGGAACTGTTGCTTCTCTTGGTAAAAACTTCGCGCCGCCAAAATATTAAAACTCAGGCTAAATGCCCCTAATATTCCACCAAAGGCATATAAAAAATTTTGAATAATCGTAATAGCGGAGAGTGAATGCGTAGAACCAGCTGTTGCAAAGTGTAGTGCTACAATGCCAATCGCCATCTGTAGCAACTGACTGGCGATTAAGGGAAATACATAATGATTGATTTGTTGTTTAAGTGTTTTCATCTTAATTCCTTTATATTTAATATACTTGTACATTTTATCACAAATAAAAAAATACACAATACAACAAAAGCCTTGCTATCAGAGTCGATCCTCTCGACCTAGCAAGGCTGATTTGTTATTCATAATCTTGGGGTATCTCCTCATAATCTACAGGTGTATCTAGGGATTCCAGATAGACTTTACGTGGTTTACTCCCCTCAGAAGGGCCAACTACCCCATTGGCTTCTAACTCATCTACCAGACGGGCAGCTCGATTATAACCAATTCTAAAGCGCCGTTGTAAAAGCGAAACACTTGCCGTTTGCATTTCAACAACTAAGGCCTTGGCTTCTTCATACAATTCATCTTGTGGATAGTCATTATTGCTTTCACTTGGTGCTTCTTCTTCCAGATTCATCATCTTCTCGTCATAATTTGCCCCCATTTGATCGGTTACAAATTTGACAATACGCTCAACTTCTCCATCTGAAATAAAGGCCCCCTGCACACGGATAGGTTTATTCTCACCCATTGGTAGGTAAAGCATATCGCCACGTCCCAATAGTTTTTCTGCCCCATGACTATCAATAATGGTGCGCGAATCCGTTCCTGAAGAGACCGCAAAGGCAATACGTGAAGGTACATTGGCTTTGATAATTCCCGTAATGACATCAACACTTGGCCGTTGTGTGGCTAAAATCATATGAATCCCAGCAGCACGAGCCATTTGTGCCAAACGAATAATCGCATCTTCTACTTCATTACTTGCGACCATCATTAAGTCAGCCAATTCATCAACAATCACCACAATAAATGGTAGAATTGGACGTTTTTGCCCATCTTCTTGATTTTTTGCTTCAATTAGTTCATTATAACCAGCAATGTTGCGCACACCAGTAGCCGCAAATTTTTCATAGCGTTCTTCCATTTCTTTCACGACTTTTTGAAGCGCTTGGGCAGCTTTACGTGGGTTGGTTACCACTGGTGTTAAGAGATGTGGGATGCCATTATACACATTCAACTCAACCATTTTCGGATCGACCATCATTAATTTCACTTGATGTGGTTTGGCTTGCATCAAAATACTGGTGATAATCCCATTAATCGCTACCGACTTCCCACTACCTGTCGAACCAGCAATCAATAAGTGTGGCATTTTCGTTAAATCACATGTCTGCACTTTACCAGAAATATCACGACCTAATGGCACTTCAAGAATCTTGTCTGGATGTGCCGGTGTGGCTTCAATGACTTCTCTAAACGAAACCATCGAAATATTTTGGTTTGGCACCTCAATCCCAATCAATGACTTACCAGGAATGGGCGCTTCCATCCGAATATCTTTGGCCGCTAAAGCTAAGGCAATATCATCGGTTAAACTAACAATTTTGCTCACTTTTACCCCAACAGCTGGCTGAATCTCAAATTTCGTCACAGAAGGACCTAAACTTGCCTTCACCACCGTAGCATCGACGCCAAAGCTTTGGAAAGTCTGATTTAAAATTTCCCCGTTTTGCTTAATTTTTTCATATTCATCGCTTTGATCTTGAACTTTTGCCGGATCAAGTAATGTATTTGGTGGCAACTCATAAAATTCATCTGGCTCCTCATTTTCCATACTAAATTCTAATGGATCATCGCCTTCTATGTCCTCTTCAGGAGCTGCTTTGGTTTTGTGGGAACGTTTGGGTGGAATCTGACTCGCATCCTTTTGTTCTTGCATTAACTTTTCAGCCTCAGTTGGCTCAATTAAACTCATCTGATGAGGCTCAATAATCATTTCTGGTGCTTTATGCTGGCGTTCTTGTTCCTCAGTTTCAGTAAAAGGTCGCACTTGATTTTTCTGCTGTTCTAACATTTGCTGACGGAGTGCTTCTTTTTCAGCCTCTTTTTTCGCTTGTTTGGCCTTTTTCTTTTCTTCACGCAATTTTTGTTTTTCTTCACTGACCTTGAGACGTTGACTAATTGCCTCGCCAAAATCTTGCAGAAAATCAATCAAATCTTGTGCTGACTTTTGCGTAAATAAAAAGACCCCAACAAAAATACTTAAGACACCCAATACATAACTACCAAATTGGGCTACTAAGAAATAGGTTACTTGATAGAGTGCGCCACCAATCATGCCTCCACCAAGACTTTGGCTAATTTGGCTATGTTTTAAATCACTCATCCATAGATTTAGCGTTGTTCCTAAAATATTAGGATTCTTCGTATGAATCTTAGCAAAAAGCATCGCCGAAACAATCACTAATATCCCCACATAAGTTAATGCCAATCCTGCACTACGCTTATGAGAATCAAATACGCTAAGCTGATGTTTGACTAATAACCAGATTCCATAAAAAATGAGTATTACCGCTAATAATGGGTACGTATTTCCAACAAAAAATCTTAATATATTGGCAAATAAAATGCCTAAAAAGCCTAATTTAAATAAACCAAGTAAACTTAAAAAAATAAAAGAAAAGCCGGTAATAATCATTGCCATGGTTTGATTATTGGCTTGCTGTTTTTTTGTTCTCTTGGTCGATTTTCTTTTCTTTCTTTGCGCCATAAATCATTTCAATCCCTTCATCCTTTCCATTATACTAAAAATATGACAAAAAAACGATGCCCGAAATCAAATTCATCACATCGTTTCTAATTTTACCTAAATTCGTATCCCTTTATCATTTAAAAATAGCAGCACGCACTCAAAGCAAGCTCACATCGGATACTTTTTTTGAAAATATAAATTGATATACATTCCAATCATAAAAATAATGTAAATGAATAGAAAGAAATAGTCATGTGCCACAAATAATTTATAGATTAAGTAACCAGTCATAAAGCCAAATAGCGCGCCATAAATGACAACCAAAAATTTCATCGTACTATCTAAACTTCTAAATTTTAGATCTAGACTTCTCATTTTTTTATTTAATGCTTGCAACATAAGACTCACCCTTTCTTTTTCTTATATAATTCATAAACGACTAAATAAAGTGCTGCGAAAATGAACAACCAGAAACTAACAAAGTCATAAACTCTAGCAGCTGTTGGGGAAAAGCTGTTTAAGAGAATAGGTAGCAAAAACCCAAGAATTCCAGCACAAATAAACAGGATTGTATACCAAGATTTTTTCTTTTTGTTCATGATTTTCACAGCCTTTCTTATAGGTTCATTATATCATGTATTTATAACAAATTAAAACGTTATCATTGTGTGGGATAGTGTAACTTTTTATTTACGTTCAAATGACTAACAAAAGTCAACATTAAAGTTAATGGACAAGAAAAACTCCCTGTTCGTAAAGAGGGAGCTTTTTGTGTATGCATATTACACTATTTGTTACAAAAGCAGGAGATGTACCAATATATATATAAGTATACCTAAAATATAAGCACTTAAAGATAGTTTATTTATTTTAGCTGTTTTTTTCATAATTATCCACCACACATTCCAGAATGGTCAATAACTACACTGGGACAAGTATATGGACCATTTTCAGGCAAATATACTTTCCCTGTATATTTTTTTCCTACAACATTTTTAATAGCAATAGATACCCATTCTGCACCACTTTTACCAGTAGCAGCAATGACAATACCATCAATAACTGTAGCATATATATACCCAACAACTATCTTCCCTATATAAACCAAGATTTTTAATAATGCACCATTTCTCTCTCTCCCTATTGAAGTATACATTTCAATATTACCATCTTTATTTAAATATCCTATTAACCACTGATTTTCTAAATATTCTACATTTTTCATGGTATCTGTTTTATCTAATTCTTTCTTTTCGATTTCAATTTTCATAGTCTGATCCCCTACTTCATCCGCATAGATAAAAGGAATACATACTTGACTAAATAATGTGATAATTAAAAAAATAGTAGCTCCCAATTTTACTAATTTCTTTGACATTTTCATTCGCCTCTTTTCTAAATATTATAAATTATTACAAAACCACTAAATAACCGCATTTTTCCGAAATAATTTCTCCTTTCTAATCATTCATGATTATTCTACGCTGTAATATTAATATCATTTTTTGTTTAATGCTTGCAACATAAGACTCTTCCCATCTTTCTAATGTGTAACTCCAATGATGAGTAAATAGAATCAGCTATCAAGATTTTCTTCCTATTTCCTTACTTCAACATCACTTTCATAAGTTCATTATATAACAACTCACGCTTGAGATAAAACGTTATCATTACAACGAAACAATCATTCTTCCTCATTTAATTTTCGAAGGAGAATGACATACTTAAAATCCAAATAACGTAATTGCAAGTGGAAGAAGTCCAGCTAAAAGAATGCTTAAGCCAGCTATCCAATAATTCTTATATCGTAAAGCCAAAAGCAAACAAATTACACCAATTATCGGATTAATAATCAATCCGACGACACCACCCCAACGAAAATTTCCTAATATAGCACTCAAAAAATCAGCGGGAAGGATAAACACACTCAACCAAAACAACAGACCAATCACAAGTAGAACTGGATAATACTTCTTAATTACCATCTGAAATTCCCTCCTTCATCTCTTTCTTCTATTTATTAAGACTCTATATACTATCACAGCAATTAGCATCCAAAAAGTGACAAAATTAAATACTTTTGCGACGGAAGGAAGATAAGCATTGAAAATAATCGTCAGTAAAAATGCTAATACAAAACTAAAGATTAATAAATGATCTTTTTTCATCGCTTTTCCCTTCTTTTATCCATGTTCTTTCTATAATAGCTAATGAGTAATCACTGCCACCACTTATGAAAAGTCATCTTATAACCACACTTTCCTTTCGTCAATCTCATTGTAAGCCTTTTAATCAAAAAACAATAAGACATTTACGCTATCTTCTAAGCTTTCTTGATTTAAATTTTGTAAAAATTGGTACATAATCAACTTATACATGTATCTCTCCTCCTGTGTTTGTTGTTCACTATTATTATACACCATGGAGGGGATGTTCGTAATTAACTTACCAACAAAAACTTTACACGGTCCAACCAATCTATTAAACTGCGTATTGATTCATATTCAGAATATTAGACGATATTTTTATTAAATCATTATCATGTGAAACAATTAAAATAATTTTTCCACGCTCTTTCAACTCCATAAGCTTCTTAATAAATTCTTTTTTTGTATGAGTATCTAAATTTGTTGTAGGTTCATCAAAAAAATATATATCCCTATCTAGCTTCAGTGTCCTTAACAATAAAATTTTTTGTCTTTGACCCTGAGATAGATTACGCCCATTAGAATTAATTAGATATGACAAAGGTAGACCAATAAACGAACTATCGTCTGCTACTATTTGTCTTACATCATCAAACATATTAAATTTTATATTTTGTTCTACGCTTCCAGCAAACACCCTAAACTCATTTGTATAAAGAGCCACATACTTTTGTACATCAGTATCTATTAAACTTTCAAATTTTGAATCATTTAAATATATATAACCTTGATTTGGTTTTATAAATCCATGTAATATTTTTAATAGAGTACTTTTTCCAGAACCGTTATGACCAGTTATTACATATATGTTTCCAGAATCAAAACGAATATTTATATTATCAAAAATTCTTTTATCACCATAAGTAGCAGATATATTTTCAAGAACGACAGAATCAATTTTGTTAAATGTTAAGTTTTTTTCTATCAATGTTTGTTCGTAAAAAAACGATTTCAAATGAACAAAATTCATAGAATACTTACTTTTGAAATAAGATAACCAAGTAACAAGTAGAGGCTGTAATATAGTTGATAACAACAATATAATGAAAACAATATTTGTATAGTCAATAATTGTTGTATCAAAATAAAATATATGACTAACTAATATCAGTAAACAAATTAAAGTTACTGAAAAAACTTGAATAGATGTTAATATTTGATTGTTAATATTCTCATAATTCATCTTTTCTTGTAATAAATTACTTAACCTTTTATCAAATTCTTTTCTAAAATCATCTACCTTAGAAAATGATAAAATATCATAAGTTCCATCAATTGAACTTTCAACTAGATAAGTAAAATTGGAACTTGAACTTACCAAGCCTCTCTGAATACTTTCTATGTATGATAATTTGAAACCATTGTATAAAAATAAAAACATTAAAAATAAGCATGTAATAATCCCAAAAATATAATTAAACCAAAATATTAACAAAATTGAAATAACAACTAAAAATAGGTATATCTTCATATAAAATTTTTGTAATATTCCCGAAACAGACGTTAGTAAATTCCAAAAATATCCCAAAATGTAGTCATAGTTTCTATTATCTGCAATTTTTTGTAGTCTTTTCTCATAATACCTATTCAAAACTATTTTTAAAAGTTCATTTTCTAAACTTACTCTCAAATTAACTTCAGTCATACTGATTATTTTATATACTATTAGACAAAATATAATGAAAATAACCAAAAAAACTTGAGTGCTCATTTCAATAGATATTATATTTACAGTCATATACTGCATAAACAAGGAAAGAAAAATCGGTAAAATAATTTTTACACATCCTAAAACAAATAAATTCATTCTTTTTAATATCGAAAGTTCTTTTATAAACTCATTATACAGTTCTTTTGAATAATCATCTTTTTCTTTTGAAAATGTTCTAACTTTTCTATTCATTGTATTTACATTTTTTACAGGTGTTAATACAATCCCTGTAAATATACTGATAAAATCGTCATATCGCAGATTTGTAAACGTAGATTCTGCTGGATCAGATACCGTAAAACCTATATCCATTTTATAATCAAGAACAACAATGTAATGTGTAAAAGAATTTCTACTAATAACTGCAATATATGGTAAACTAATAGACTCAATTAATGAAGTATCTATAATTTCATAAGCTTCTGACTCTACCCCATATTTTCGTAAAATTTTTTCCAAATCATATAAAGAAAGTCCTTGTTCACCACATAAATCAAAATATTTATCTATATCATTTGTTTGTATATTTAAATAAGATAATAATGTTTTTAAACAAGACAGACCGCAATCTGAAATAGAATGTTGTTTATGATGATGAATCATTTCTATCGCTTCTTTCAATAATTGTATCTTGATAAGCATCTATTTTTATAACACTTTTCATTGTTCTTTCAGTAGGAGGACATTCAATTAATTTAGCTCCTTGATTTAATTTTACATCATAACTACCGTCATAATTTTTCGGTACCTTTACTGTGATTTTCCCATTCCAAGTGTTTATATTGATAAATTTAAAAGTTGCATTTCGTCCTAATTGTATCTTCACTATCAATTCATCTTTCCCAATTGACGTCGTTATCAATTTAAAACCTTTTTGAGAAAACGGAATATACAACTTACTTTTTCTATTTTTTGCTTTTTTTATTGTATCTAAAGTTGATTTTGAAACATTTCCTGATACGCTTACCACTGTTCTTTCAAACTTATTTTCGTTATCTATCAATACCTTTATAGGCTGTTCAGTACCATACAAATCAATACTTTCTATATTTTTTTCTTGTATTGTCCACGATTTATCTACATAAATTGTGGTTTTTGATTGATATAAACTAACTAAAATTGCTAACAGAAATAGTAAAACAATTATAATTAATAAAGGAAAAACTTTCCGCATGAATATCACCTCACAATAGAATCCCTTTACTTAAATTCTCTAGTATTAAATAAGAAATAACTTAATAACAAGAAAGTAAAAATAAATATGATTACAATCCATAGCGAAAGATTAAAAAAAGACTTATCAATATCAATATTTTTCAATTGATAAAACAAGAGAAACTTCTCGATTACTTTGGAATCAATTACATTTCCAAAAACATACAGGAAAAGATCGTCAAAAGATATAGCAAATATCAAATATATAACAAATGCTTGAACAATTTTATCAACATAATTAAATATGAATATACATAAAGAAACAACACCTACATAGTATGGAAATTGATAAAAAAATAGTTTAAAGATAAAACTAAAATTAAAGTAACTGAAAAAGAAATAATTTAATAATAATATTATTGTATAAACATAAAATATAAAAAATATTGAATAAATTATTGTTGAAATACTCTTATAGAAAAATATCTTGTTTCTAGAAAATTTGATAATTAAATTATTGATAGTCCTAGAAGAAAAATCCTCTCCAATAAAAAAATGACAAATAGTCGAAAAAAATAATGGATTAATCATACTCATTGTTTTTAAAATAATGTTGACGCCCTGAGTATTCGTTTTGTCTTTTAATATAATCCCCAGACACGCAACTATCAAAAACGGAATAATTAGAGTCCATAAATATTTTTTTTCATAAATATATCTATGTAAATCGGCTTTAAATAAACTGTACACCTTCATCACTCTTTCTTTTCAAGATAGTAATCTTCAAAACTAATTCTTCTTTTATAAATTCCTTCTATTTCAATATTATTATCTCGCAACACGTTTATAATATTATCAACTGTTATTTTTTCATCTTTTACTTCTATATTTTTGTTTATTATTTCAACATTATTTACTCTGTCACTCAATATTGAATATGCTAATTTTATATTTGATACCTGTATAACTATTTTATTCTGTATCAATTCATCACTACTTAGTTTTGTAATTAGTCTCCCTTTATGCATAATGAGATAACAGTCAACAATTGAATCTAGTTCTCGTAAAATATGACTAGAAATCAATATTGTCATATCGTAATCTGCTTTTAATTTTATAATCAGTTTTCTAATATCTCTCACACCAGTAGGGTCAAGTCCATTTGTTGGTTCATCTAAAATCAATACATTCGGTCTATCCAATAAAACAAGTGCAATTGCTAATCGTTGTTTCATTCCTAAAGAAAAATCTTTTACCTTTTTATTTTCTTCAACATTAGATAATCCTACACAATCCAAAATATCTTTAATTTTCCTTTCTTTATCGTTAATACTTAGCACTTGAGCGTAATATTTTAAATTTTCATATGCAGAAAGAGAATTATAAAGTGCAGGTGCTTCAACTAAGCCACCTATATGCATTGTTTTTGATGATGATATTGTTCCAGATGTTTGATAAACAAGTTTTAAAATAATTCTCATCAATGTAGTTTTACCCGCACCATTTTCACCAACAATTCCATATATTTCGCCCTTATTAATATTTATTGAAATATTATTTAAAACATATTTCGCACCATATTTTTTACACACTCTATCTATTCTAAGAATTTCATTACCCATTTGGAGACCTCCCCATAAACAAAGGGTCGGCAGTCTACATAAACCATATTAACCACCGACCATGACCTAGAATTGTAACTTCTCGTATCAAATAGATAACAATATGCTATATTATTTGATAATTACTTTAATCGAAGCAAAATAGTCCGATTCCCCACGGAAGTCCAATCACACAGAAACGGCCAGCAAAAACTGAAAGTTTCTTCTTTAGAGTTAGTTTTTTCATAGTATCACCCCCTCTCTTTCAATTCACCCAACTGTTACATTCCAACCTACTATAAATAAATAGTAACGACAAAAATTAAACTTTAATAAACTTAAGATTTATTACTAACTAATAAATTCTTTATAAGCTTTCTACATGTACTTTCATCAGCATTTTCAATTATTATATTTTTAATAATTCCTTTATTATTTACAAAAAATAAAGTTGGAATAGCAAAAATATTTAATTTTTGGTAAACTTGCTTGGTAGTATCAAAAAACACTGGCACACTCAAATCTTTATCTTCACACATTCTTTTTGCATCTTCGATAGTTTCTCCCTTAAAACCGACTAAATCTATCGTAATAAAATTAACATTTTCCGAAAACTCATTATATAGTGAATCAATAATAGGTAACTCTCTTTGACAATCGGGACACCAACTAGCCCATACCACATATAAACTAGGGCTAGAGTTGTTTTCAATTATAATAGGTTCATTACTCAGATTTGTTACTTTCATTGACGGAATAGACTTTTCCAACCAATATTTTTCATAATTCTCCATTTTATCATAAGCTTGTTTTTGAACTGTTTGTCTCACTTTTGAATTTAATACTCCCTTATTTTCCTGATTCTTTATGTAGAATCCAAAAAAAATAAGTAAAATTATAGCCATAGTTAAAACGATAAATTTTATCTTACTATACACCTAATCTCCCCCAATTTTTTCAACATTATTTCTATCTTCCAGTAATTATCCGCCACCACCAGTCAAAAATATCCGCCTGAATCATTTTCTTATCCCCCTTTCTTTCTCTTTTCAACTACAATGTAAACCCTTAAAAGAAAAATTTCAATTAACTATCTACGAAATGTCGATTTTATCAACGAAGTGCAGGTTCTAAATATTTGTACAAATTAATTATCCCCTTGGGGAATAAACTGATTCCCATTTTTAAATGTTAAAAAATTTATTTGCTTATTGCTATATGATTTTTCATCTAAAAAAGCACTTGGCTCGCTACACCCAAGTGCTTTATATTATTCGCATGGTAATACTACTCTTGCGACAAATTGTTGATTTTGAATGTTTATATCAAAAACACCTTTGCTTCTTTTCACAGCATCATAAACATTTTTTAAACCTAATCCATGATTTTTTATATCTTTTTTTCTTGATTTTAACTTTCCTTCATCAATCCTCATTTTTTCGGATATTCTATTTTTTACAACAAATACAAACTGTTGATTCTTCACAGCAAAGTTCACACTAAACTCCGAATCGTTTTCACGAATTGTTGCTTCCAAAGCGTTCTGTAATAAATTATAGCAAATAGACGTTAAATCAACCAAATCCAAATTTAAATCATTTGGCATTATGCCATTAATATTTACTTTAATTTGCTTTTCTTGAGCTTGCTGAACAATCTCACTTAAAAGAATATCTATAATTTGGTTTCCTGTAAAATAATATTTTTTATCAAAATGCGCATATTGCTGAATTTTATCAATATATGCAACAATGTCAGATTCATCATTATTTAAAGCAAGCTGTCGTATAGCTTGTAAATGCGCTTTAATATCATGCCGAAACCTCTTAGTTTGATTACTTTGTTCAGCTATATTTTCGAAATAAATCTCTTGCATAGTATGGAATTGCTTCTGTAATCGAAAATTTTCCTTTAATAATTGATAATTTTGCGCAAGAATGACTTGATATACAGCTAATATAATTAAAACAACCGATGCCGTAGCAGTTATCATACCAATTAATGCTGCTTCCTTTTGTTCATGAATAATTGAAACATAGTAATTCATCCCTGAAGCCATCGTCATTGAAATGAGAACAACAACATATAAAATTAAATATTGTTTTTTAGATAAAGAAATACCTAATTTACCCATATTCTTTTTTCTAAGATATAGAAAAATAGCAAGGATTCCTATCACAATAATTTCTGCAAACCAAGAATATGTTGATTTAATAATTTGTGGAAATAAATGTAAAAAATACATGTATCTAGCACAGTATATAACTACTAAGTTCAATAGTAATATAGAAATGTATAAAAAAACATAAAGTGATAAAACTCTTTTTATACTGTGCTTTTCGATAGCAAATACAGCCAACCATAGAATAAATAATGCAATAACATCATCATCTAATGCCCTAAATTGAATTTTCAGCATCACAGTGGACAAAATTAGTCCTACTGCAACCAAAAGCCAGATTACTTTAGAATTTTTAAACTGAATCTTACCAAAAAAAGAATATCCTAACAACATAGATATAAGAAATAACAATTCATACATCACTGCATTGACTAACTCAATCATTTTTTATCACCCATTTTCCAAATAATCCATGTATTTTCGTTGTAATTCTTGATATTTTTTCCGAGCTAGGGGTATTTTCGTATTTGAGAGTAGCGTGACCTCTTTCCAAGTCATCTTTTTAACTTTTGATAGCACAATGGCATAAGAACGGTGACACACAAAAATCGGTAGTTGCTGAAATTGCGCAATTGTCTCTGTAAAAGACTGATGGATAATCACCTTCGCTTGTGGAAATAGATGAATTTTCGTATAGCCTCTTAGTGCTTTGAAATACTCGATATTTTCTAACTGGAGGGTATGAACAGTATTATGAATATCTTTTATTGTTATTTTCAAGTCACTCTGTATTAACTTTTTACTGACTTCCTGCACTTTTATGAATAATTTTTCTTTCTCGATGGGCTTACTGATAAAACCAAGTGTCTTTTCACTAAATGCTTCACTCATTCGTTCAACAAAATTTGAGACATATACGATCCATGAAATCTTTTTATTCTTTAGTAAATATTGATTTAAAGCAATCCCATCTAGTCCATCCATTTCAATATCTAAAAGCAGAAGATCAATACTTGCTGTTTTTTCATCATTGATATAGTCCAATACCTCTTGTGCATTCATAAAATCAATAATTATGATTTCTTGCCCATACTGATGAGAAAATTCTGATAACAGGTTATGTAATTGTTCATGAATAGCCATATTATCATCACAAATTGCTATGTTCATCTTCCTCACCTCTCGTTATAATTATAACACTTTTTCGTCATTGAATATACAAAAACATAAAACGCTTTCTTTGCTTTTTCTCTGAATATTAAAAAAAGAACCACTTCCTTTTATTTAGAAGTGGATCTGATTATCAAAAGCAAATCCTATTATTTAGGTGTCACATCTTGTCCAAACCATTTTTCTGATATTTCTTTAAATTTACCATTTTCTTGTAATTTTTTGAAACCTTCATTAATTTGTTTGGCTAACTTTTCATCATCTTTACGTACCCCAACAGAGAAATCTTCGCTATCAAATGGTAATTCGACAATATTATATTCTGCTAATTTTTTGGCTTGTGTTAAGTAGTATTCAGCATATACCTTATCAATTAGCAGACCATCAATCCGGCTATTTTCTAAATCGATAAAGGCTTCATTAAAACTAGCATACAACGTCGCATCATTATTTTTAACGATATCTTGTAAAACTTCTGGCTGTTTCGTAAAAGTATCATAACCTGAAGATCCTTCTTGTGCACCTAACACTTTGCCTTTCATTTGTTCAGCCTTGGTGATATCGCTTTTCTTAGGTGTGACTAGCACTTGGGTATTTTTCATATAAGTATCTGTGAATGTCACTTTTTTCTGACGTTGAGGAGTCACAGAATAACCATTCCAAATCATATCAATCGTTCCATTTTTTAGCTCGGTTTCTTTCATCGACCAATCAATTGGCTGAAATTTCACTTTTTGACCTGTCAACTCAAAAACAGCTTTTGCTAAATCAACATCAAAACCAACAATCTTGCCACTGTCATCTTTGAATCCCATTGGCACAAAGGTATCATCTAGCCCTACCACGACTTCTTTTTTGTCGGCAGCAGACTTACTCGTTTCGCCTTTTTTCTGAGTAGAACATGCGCCTAATACAAAACCTAATGCAACAACTGATAATACTTTAAATAATTTTTTCATTTTCATCTTCTCCTTTAATTTTTATGTTTATTCAACAGGGGTTACCTGATAAAGTTGATCGGCAATTCTCTTGGCAAATTCCAAATCATGAGTCACCACAATTTGCGTCATACCTGCTTCTTTCATTTCTAAGATTAAATCAGCGACTTGTTGACTTAAACCTGGATCAAGGGCACTCGTTGGCTCATCATAAGCTAACACTTTAGGATTCATCGCCATCGCCCGTGCAATTGCCACCCGTTGTTTTTGCCCACCAGATAACTGATAAGGATAATGGTCCAAAAGTTGAGATAAACCTAAACGTTGCGCCAAGTTTTGTGCCATTTGTTGGGATTCGGCTGCCGACTGCTTCAATGCCAACTTAGGAGCTAACGTAATATTTTCCATCACGCTTAGATGCGGAAATAATTGAAAATCTTGAAAGACGACCCCGACGACTTGTTCCTTTGAAGTACCTGGATTAAAGGGTTGCCCATCTAATAAAAATTCGCCACTATCATAGGTTTCTAAACCAGCTAGTATTCTTAACAGTGTCGTTTTCCCACCACCAGAGGGACCTACAATACATAAAATCGAGCCTTCTTCAATGGATAAATCTAGATTACGAATAATTTGTCGTGAACCGAATGCTTTGTTGACTTGTTTTAGTACTAACATACAATCCCTCCTAACGATAATAATTTAAGCGACCTTCAAAGTATTTCAACAGTAAAGTCACGATGGCAGTCATTAATAGGTAAACAATTGCCACGCCTACTAATGGCAACAAAGTAGATTCTCTTTCCATCGCAATTTTACCGATACGCATGACATCTGATAAACCTAAAATATAAACAAGTGACGTATCCTTGACTAGATTAATGATTTCATTACCGACAGAAGGTAAGGTAATTTTAGTGACTTGCGGAATGATGATTTTACTAATCGTTTGCCAAGGACTTAGATGCAATACTTTGGCTGCTTCATATTGGCCTTTAGGTATGGATTGGATCCCGCCACGAAAAATTTCTGCATAATAGGCGGCATAGTTTAGAATAAAGGCAATCAAAGCTGCTTCAAAACGATCAAAAACGATGCCGATATAAGGCAAGCCGTAAAAAACTAAAATTAGTTGTAATAGTAACGGGGTTCCACGCATGAGCCAAACATAGAATTGAATCAATAATTTCACTGGATAAAAGCGGCTCCTTAATAAGAATGCTAACAATACCCCTAATGGAATCGAGCCTAAGATGGTCAATCCAAATAGCTTTAATGTTACCCCTGCCCCTTGAATAATTTGGGGGAACGTATCTAATATTACTTGCACATGTATAACCTCATTTCTCTATGATTGATGAACTTACCCACGTTCTTGCACTCAAGATATAAAATAAGTCCTTTGATCGTTTTGACCAAAGGACGTGATTGACGTGGTGCCACCTTTTATTTATCTTTCCCTCGCAGAAAAGAACTCCGTGAGTCAAGTAAACTTTTTTGGATACACCTTAGCTTTCTCGGTATCAATCAACTAAATACTCGGAAAATTCACCCTCCCGTTTGAGAAAATCTCCTTTCATCCGATTTTCTCAACGGAAGGTAAACACACGAATTTCTTCGAGGCTTCCCAAGCTGCTTCACGACCTTAATGCAATCTGTGTTCGGCGGGTAACTCCTGTGCATCTAAGCCGGCCTGTCTTGGAAAATCTTAAAAAATAGTGGATTTTCCGACATTCCGGAAACCTTAGCTGCTTGGAGCTGACCGACCCACCTCACATCCTTAAAATAAAAAGTCCTTTGGTTTTTTTAACCAAAGGACGTGTTGACGTGGTTCCACCTTTTTTCACAACTACCTCGCAGTAATTGCCTCAATAAGTCTACTTGACTCTGGCTATAACGGGCCATCCGAATCTTCCTACTTCCTCATTTCAGAAAATCTACTCCAAGATGTGTTTCGCGCATAGGTCTCTACTTCTTTGCACCAACCAGAAGCTCTCTGAAAAAGGACTATGGCTACTCTTCTTTTCAACGTATTTTCAATTTGATGAATACAATTTATCAGAAAATTTTGAGGATGTCAATATGAAAATTCGATTAAAATTTTAAATTCGAAATTAAATAAATCATTAATAAATCATTTAGATCTTTCAAATTCAAATCAAAACGTTGTTGAAACTTTTCCATTTTATACAACAATGTATTACGGTGCATGAATAAATCTTTAGCAGTTGAAGAAACATTAGCTTGATTTTTCCATAGCGCATGGATAACATCTTTCATTTCTAGTTCGACAAAAAAGATTTTTGCTAAAGCTTTTAAAGATTCATACTGATTCAAATTTTGGCTCGTTGCTAAATACAAAACACAATCACTTAATGAAAGGCATTTTTTAGGATTTTCGACTAACATTTCTTGAAATAACCGGCTTTCCTCACGATAAATTTTTGTAAAATCAACCTCGCTTGGATAAAAAGCACCCACAAAAATCTGCGTAAAAGTCGCAAAATCATCATCCAAAGCCGTGAACAATCCATGCAATTCTTCTTTTTGATAATAATTCGCTGTTCTCTTCTCAATGAGCAAGACTTGATTAGAACTAATAAATATGCAATCCACCAAATTGGGCAAAACGGTTTCCATGGTGTTTCTCCATGAATGGTAAATACTATCATCCATACGTTTAAACTGAACTTGGATAATTCGATATTCACCCACTTCTTTTTCAGAAAGTCGTGTATGTTTGAATAATACTTGATACCAAAATTTGCGCTCTAATTCATAAAGAGGGGCTACATTAGGATATAATGTTAAAAGTAATTTTTGTTCAGTAGCACTTAACTTTTGCTTTCCAATACAAAAGAACTTTCCATTATAGGGGATACACAAAAAATCTTTATTAAATAAAGGCTCATCCCTAATGAAACCCTCCGCATAAATTTGCTCTAAAGGTAAAATTTGCACTGTCATCACCTCAATTATTTTCATCTTTATTGTATCGAAGAAAGACAGATTCGACAATTCTTTCTATGTTCGAAAAGCGATTTCAACATTTTGCACAATTCACTGAGGTGTTCTTTGTACATGTTAACGTTGTGATGTAAAGGGCTTTCATCTATATTAAGGATGTCGATAAAAAAGATTTCTCGCAAAAATAGACTTTGCGAATAGGATGATTAAACATAGAAAGAGGTATGAACTTATGGTAGAAATGGCTTTACGACATGTATATAAAAAATATGATAACGCTGAAAAATATTCAGTAACAGATTTTAACTTAGAAATTGCGGATCGCGAATTTATCGTTTTCGTTGGCCCTTCTGGTTGTGGTAAATCAACTACTCTACGTATGATTGCCGGTCTTGAAGATATTTCAGAAGGTGAATTATTAATTGGCGACAAAGTGATGAATGATGTCGCACCTAAAGACCGAGATATCGCGATGGTATTCCAAAACTATGCCTTATATCCACATATGACGGTATTCGATAACATGGCTTTTGGTTTGAAATTACGTAAATATGATAAAGCGGAAATCAAAAAACGTGTGGAAAATGCTGCTCAAATCTTAGGCTTATCTGAATATCTTGAGCGTAAACCAGCTGCTTTATCTGGTGGTCAGCGTCAACGTGTTGCCTTAGGACGTGCGATTGTGCGTGATGCTAAAGTCTTCTTAATGGACGAACCTTTATCAAACTTGGATGCGAAATTACGTGTAGCCATGCGTGCAGAAATCGCGAAGTTACACCAACGTTTAAATACAACAACTATTTACGTTACTCACGACCAAACAGAAGCGATGACAATGGCTGACCGTATCGTTATTATGAAAGACGGTATTATCCAACAAATTGGTTCTCCAAAAGAAGTTTATGATACACCAAGCAATGTCTTTGTAGCTGGTTTCATCGGCTCCCCTGCCATGAACTTCTTCAAAGTAACCTTAAAAGATGGTTATATTACAAATGATGGTGGTTTGAAAGTGAAATTACCTGAAGGACGTAATAAAATCTTAGTTGAAAAAGGCTACGAAGGAAAACAATTAATCTTTGGTATCCGTCCTGAAGATATTCATAGTGAACGCGTGGTCTTAGACGCAACTCCTGATGCTTGTGTGAAATCAACTGTAGTCGTCTCTGAACTTTTAGGTGCTGAAACCATGCTTTATACTAAGATTGGTGATACTGAATTTGTTTCTCGTGTGGATGCGCGTGATTATCACAAACCAGGTGAAGAAGTAGAATTAGCCTTTAACTTGAATAAAGCACACTTCTTTGATGTAGAATCTGAAGAAGTTATCCGTTAATCTTGCACATTTCTAGTCTTCGTCCCCTTTTTATACATTAGTTTAGGCCTAGCAATCCATCTGCTAGGCCTTATTGTTATGCTTTGTTTTCTTGTGGTTTTATTTCCGCTGATTTTAAATTGGCTTGTGAAATAATGGGTAAAAGTACCATCATGACAATCACTACGATTCCCGAAATAATGAAAATCAGCCCATTATCGGCTACTTCAAATAAGAATGAATAAAATACAATTCCTAGAGGCATTAATAATTGCACCCCAGTCATTAAAAAGTGAAAGACACGTCCTTGAAATTGTGGATCGACATATGCACTTAACCAAGTATTCAGCGGTACATTTAAAAGCGTAATACATACACCCATTACAAAATTTCCGATAATCATAATGACAATCATCCATTTTAACGGAAGAGATTGCATCAATATAAATCCGAGACTACTCATAATTGCCCCTAATGAAATCACATAAATGTAGGTATTCAAAAGTGGATAACGAATATTTTTAATCATAGATAAAATCAAGGAAGCCAAGATTAATCCAAATCCAAAAGCTGATTCAGAAAAACTATAGGCTTGTGTTGGAAAATGGAGTTGGTGGATTTGAATGTATGGAATACCGACGCTAATAGAAGATAAGACGAAATTAATGGACATACCCATCACCATCGCAAACACCAATAAACGATCCTTTTTGATATAATTTAATCCTGATAAAAACATCTTTAACAAAGAATCCTGTGACTCATCCACGTGACTGTCGCTAACTTTGCGATAATGAAAATTCACCATCATTAAGACTATTGCTGCCAGACTTTCACAAACAACTTCCAACAATACGATACTGGCTAAGGATATAAGCGCATAAATAATTCCACCAATAATTGGCGCAATAATTTGACTTACCGCTGAGACTAATTGTTCAAAACTTCTCACCTTTTGTAAATCGGCTTCATCCACCAAATGAATGGTCGCTGCTCCATAGGCGGTACTCAGAAAAATATCCGCTAGTCGTAATACAATCAATAACAAATAAGTAGAAATCAATACGGAAAAACCACTTTTTAATGAAAAAAGCATAAAATACGAGCATCAGAATACTCACAACTTGTGCCATAAAGATGATTTTCTTCTTTTCAAAACGATCGACCACTGCCCCAGCAAATGGCAGTAAAACCAACGATACCACTGGACCAATTAACTGTGTTCCGCCAAAAGCTAGAGCAGAATTGGTTTTGGATAAAACTTCTAACCCAATAACAAATGATAGAACATTACTCCCTAATGAACCAAATATCAAAGAAGTAATGATTTTAACAATCTGTTTGTTTCCCTCTTTCATTTCATCACACCTTTTTTTAATTATTTTTTCATTCATTGTATCATAGCTAAATATCATGCACAACACAAAAAGATACTCGCCTCCATAAAGGATTTGAGTATCTTTTGCATTATTTATCTTCAGCCATCATCGCTTTTAAGGCTAAAGCTAATGGACTTTCCATTTCTGTATTTTCTTGGCTGTATTTTTTCAATAGTCGTTTTTCTTCATGTTTGGTCATTTTTTGTTTTCGTTCAGCCTTGGTTTGTATTTTTTCAGTCGTGCCATCATATTTGCAACGATAATAAGCGCCATTTTTCCCTTCGATGATTTCCATTTTCTTATGGCATTGTGGACAACGATGATTGGATACTTTTGGCTCTTTACGTCTTGAGTAATGACAGTCCTCATTCGTACAGACCAAACGCTTGCCATCGCGACCATTCTTTTCTTTTAAGAGCGAACCACATTCTGGGCAACGTTTTTGCGTAATTGAAAAATCTTGATAGCTTTGGTTACTTTGCTTAATCTCAGCCACTAAACGCTTCGTATCTTGTTCGATTTGTTGGATGAATTGTTGACTCTTCATCTGACCTTTCGCAATTTTTTCTAAGTTTTTCTCCCATTTTTCCGTCAATTCAGGCGTGACTAATGAAGGATTAACCAGACCTAGTAGCTGTTTCCCCTTAGGTGTGACCGCTAAATAATTGGCTTTGCGTTCCATCAAGTCGCTTTTAATCAACTTTTCAATCATTTCAGCACGCGTGGCCGGCGTACCTAAGCTATATTTTTCCATTTTTGCCAATAAAGCACCTTCACTCAATGGCTTAGGTGGGGTGGTCAATTGTTTTTCAATGCTAAACTCACCCTTGATTTTTTGACCTTCTGTATAGTGCACGACCTTTGCTTTAGGTTCGTCATTCGTCCCTTTCCAACCTGGTTCAAGTACTTTTTTATTACTTGCAACAAAGCGTTCAGAACCAAATGATAGTGTGATTTTCTCAACCTTTTCTTGATATTCAGGTAAGAACAACATTAAAAAGCGTGACACAATCATCTGATAAATGCGTTGTTCATCACTGGATAACTTAGCAAAATTTGCTCTTTGTTCAGTTGGAATCAAGGCATGGTGGTCAGAAACCAGCGCATCATTAAAAACTTTCTTTAAGACAACTTTAGCCCCATTTTTAATAATCGTCTTGACTTGCGGATCAAAATCACTAATTGCTTGTAGGCGTTCCTTCATCGTATTTTGCATATCAGTGGTTAAATACTTACTATCAGTCCGCGGATAAGTGACGACTTTATGGGTTTCATATAGACTTTGCACCAAGGAGAGCGTTTTTTTAGCAGAAAATCCGTAACGTTGATTAGCATCTCGCTGGATTTCCGTTAAGTCATAAGGTAATGGTGCGGCTTGACGTTTGACTTTCTCTTCAATTTTTTCCACGGTGCCTGCTGTTTGGCTCATCTGTTGAACTAATTGTTGGGCTGCTTCTCGTGTTTTGATAGCTTGCGGATTCTTTTGTTGATGAGTAAAGGTCAACTGATTATCGGCAAATTGAATCGTAAAATATTCTTGTGGGAGAAACTTTTCAATTTGCTTTTCTTGCTGTCTCACTAAGGCCAGGGTCGGTGTTTGTACACGTCCAGCACTTAGATTATCTTGATATTTCACAGTTAGAGCACGGGTCACATTTAATCCCACCAACCAGTCAGCCTTTGCTCTAGAAATAGCCGACTCATATAAATTATCATATTGACTGGCTGGTTTCAAATGAGCAAAACCTTGTTTAATGGCTTTGTCTGTTTGTGATGAAATCCATAGACGCTTCACTGGTTTGTTAAATCTCACCCACTGCAAAATCCAACGGGCAACTAACTCGCCTTCACGTCCAGCATCGGTCGCAATCACGGCTTCTCCGACATCTTTTCGTTTGGCCAACGCTGCAATCGCCTTTAATTGATGCCCAGTTTTTGGTAATGGTTTGATACCTATTTGTTTTGGTAACATTGGCAGTGTCTCTAATTGCCATTGTTGCCATTCTTTATTTAGATCTTCAGGCATTTTTAAGGTTAATAAATGTCCTAAAGCCCAAGTGACAATCACTTTGTCGCCTTCATAGTAATTTTTAGTTTTCTTCGTTGCTTTTAACACTCTACTGAGATCTTTGGCAACACTTGGTTTTTCCGCAATGATTAGCTGTTTCATATAAATTCCTTTCACTGGTTACTGTCACAGGTTCAAAATCTTTCAATAAAGCGATAGAATGATATTGTTGTAAATCATCCTCGCATTCCTCACAATAACGTAATTCTTCTTCATTCCAAAACGCACAAAGATAATTTTCTTTTGCACTGACGCATGGATATTTGATTTTATATTTGTGCCATAATAAAGTGTAAGCTGTGACTGCTTCCTCAAAAGTAGTAAAATGTTGTTCTTCCACAATATCTTCTTGCCAACCTTCAAAGAACCACCACACTTCATTATCACCATACATACGAATTACTTGATACATCCTATTCACCATCTCTATTTTCCTAAATCTTTCGTAACAAATCAACAAAAACTTTTATAACAATTTTTAGTTTGTATTTTCTTTTGTTTCATTCGTTGTAAACTATATACTATTTTTTCCTTGATAACTCTATAGTATTAAGCTTTGATTTATCTGGCAAATAATTTACTTGTGAAAAGGACAGTAAATCAAATTTGTAGTATCTCATTTATAAAAAAATACCGAACAGCCGCTAAAATACAACGACTATTCGGTAATATACAATTTAACTTTTGGTCATGCAGTTGCTCGTAGCTGACCGAGTCGATTTACGACCTTTATTGACGGTGTTCAGCAGCTAGACATTGTGAAATTCGCCCTCCCGCTTGAGAAAATCTTCTTTCATCCGATTTTCTCAGCGGGAGGTAAGCACACGAATTTCTTCATGTCTGCCCAAGCTGCTTCACAACCTTTATATATACTGCATTTGTTTTTGGTCTTGGTAGGCTTGGTCGATGAGTCCGCCGCCTAGGCATTCTTCGCCATCATAAAAGACGACTGCTTGGCCTGGGGTGATGGCGCGGGCTTTTTCATCAAACAATACTTCAGCACGGTCTCCTTCTAATAAACGGACAGTAACCGGTACATCTTGTTGACGATATCTAAATTTAGCAGTACAGCGAAATTCTTGTGGTTTTTCTTCATTCGTTGTGAAGTGAATTTGGCTTGCTGTTAAACGGTTCGCATACAATAATGGATGATGGAAACCTTGATCCACAATTAAGGTATTGGTTGCAAGGTCTTTTCCTACTACAAACCATGGCTCTTGTGTTTTACCGCCCCCACCAATACCTAAACCTTGGCGTTGACCGATTGTATAATACATTAAGCCATCATGTGTTCCTTTTTCTATTCCATCAGGAGTCATCATTTTCCCAGGTTGAGCGGGTAAATATTGACTCAAAAATTGTTTAAAGTTCTTTTCGCCAATGAAGCAAACACCTGTTGAATCTTTTTTCTTGGCAGTTGCTAAACCAGCTTTTTCCGCGATAGCACGCACTTCTTTTTTCTCTAAATGACCAAGTGGGAACATGGTTTTAGACAATTGTTCTTGTGATAACTGACTTAAAAAGTAAGTTTGATCTTTGTTATTATCATTTCCTCTTAGCATATGCACAACGCCATTTTCATCACGATTCACTTGTGCATAATGACCAGTTGCGACATAATCCGCACCTAGTTGCATGGCATAGTCTAAAAAGGCTTTAAACTTAATTTCTTTGTTGCACATGACATCAGGATTGGGGGTACGACCCGCACGATATTCGGCTAAGAAATATTCAAAAACACGGTCCCAATATTCTTTTTCAAAATTCACTGAATAATAAGGAATCCCAATTTGTGAAGCGACTGCCGCAACATCTTTATAATCTTCTGTTGCCGTACAGACACCATTTTCATCGGTATCATCCCAGTTTTTCATGAAGATTCCGATGACATCATAGCCCTGTTCTTTTAATAAAAGGGCAGTAACCGACGAGTCAACCCCGCCACTCATACCTACAACAACACGAATTTTGCTGTTGTCTTGCATAAAAAATCACCATCATTTCTTTATAGATTCTGAAATCTACTACGATTGAAGGTCGCATTATTTTCAGTAAACTTCATTATAGCGCAATTTTTCTCAACATGCACGAAAAAAATCGCAGTACCAAGACTACGATTTTCTTACCTTATGCTTTTTCTAATAAACCACGATCGATAAATCCATCCATCAAGAAATAGAATTTATCTTGCAACATTTTATGCTGTTCGCTCTTGAAAATATTGACTGCTTTTAGACCTGTCGCATTGGTAATCGACATTTTTAAAGTTTGTAAGTCTTTAGAAACAGTTATTTTTAATTTAAAGCCTTCCTTACTTTGAGGAGTTGCTTCTAATGAACGAATCAGTTGGAAGTTGCCTCCATTTGTTTCAACAAAACCATTATCACGCAAAGTATAACGTTTTGCATTTGGGTTCATTTGGTATTTGACAGCTGAACCTAGAACTGTTGCTGTTTTTTCAAAAGCCATAAATCTAGCCTCTTTTCATGTTTTTCTTTATTTTATCACAGCTTTTGTCATCTGAAAACCTTTGCCTAGATTTAAGAAGACAAATTTTTACGCTTTTTGAAGTTTGCGCACGACTTGTCCTAATTGTTGGGCTAGTTGTCCTACTTCGTCTAACGTATTGCCAAGGCCAAAACTTACACGAATAGCAGTATGAATTTTTTCATCCTTTTTTCCATACATCGCTTCTAATACATGTGAAGGATTAACGTTACCTGCTGTACATGCCGAACCTGTTGAAATGGCCATGTTTGCTAAATCTAGATGCATCAAAAGCATTTGATTATTCACTTGATCAAAGGAAAGATTCCATACCTGTGGCAATTTATTTGCTTCATCGCCGTTCACTTGATAACGAACCTGTTGTCGAGATAACACATCTAGAAAATGCTGACTTAACGCTTGCATCTGTGCTTGTTCTTCAGCTAAATGTTCATGGTGAAATTGCGCCACTTCAGCCATCGCACAAATGGCGGGTAAATTTTCAGTTCCAGCCCGACGCTTTTCTTCTTGCTCGCCACCATGTGTGATTGGCTGTAATTTTACGCTATCTTTTTTATAAAGAAAACCAATTCCTTTAGGGCCATTGATTTTATGGGCAGAAATACTTAATAAATCTATGCCTAATTCTTCTGGAAAAATCGCCACTTTCCCATAAGCTTGTACCGCATCCGTATGAAAAACAGCGAGATGGTCTTTTAAGATTTCACCAATTTGGACAATCGGTAATAAGTTGCCCGTTTCATTATTCGCAAACATGATGGAGACTAAAATCGTGTCCTCCCGCAGTGCTTGTTTAAAGTCAGCTAGCGAAATTTGTCCGTTAGCATCCACTGGTAAGTAGGTCACTTCAAAACCTTGATTTTCTAAGTAATGTAAAGTTTCCATAACGGCTGGATGCTCTATGCTTGTAGAGATGATGTGACGTCCTTTCGCTTGATTGGCAAAAGCGGCTCCGATAATGGCATAGTTATCGCCTTCTGTCCCCCCACTAGTAAAAATAATTTCATGAGGTTTAACCTTTAAAGTTTTAGCAATGACTTGGCGCGCCTTTTCTAAATATTCATGAGCTTTGCGACCATATTGATGAATACTTGAAGGGTTACCAAACACCTCATTCATTAAAGTAGTCATTTTTTCAATGGCCACAGGATGCATAGGGGAGGTTGCTGCATGGTCAAAATACATAAGATTACTTCCTTTACTAACAAAATAAGCCAAATCAGCTTACTAAACTTCGCAATTTCTGTCAAGTAAACTCATTTGGCTAAACATTTATTTTTGATCTTCAATGGATAGTCGGAATAAAGGACTCATTGGGGTATTTTCTTGGATACGTTTCATCGCTTCACCCATTAAATCCGCACAAGTAATATAATGAAGGACATTTGGCTTGCGACTATCATCAATCAGACATGAATCAGTCACACAAATAGACTGAATTGGTGCTTCATCTAAATCAGCTTTAGCCCCTTCACATAATAAAGCATGAGAAGCACAAGCATAAATTTCAGTAGCGCCTTGTTCAGTTAGCAGTTTACTTGCTTTAACAAAGGTTTGACCGGTATTTAAAATGTCATCTACCATAATACATTTCTTCCCTTTGACATCCCCAATCACATAGCCGCCTGCCTCATACTCATCTGATTGATCCACAATGGCTAAAGTAGAACCTAAATATTCTGCTAAGCTACGTGCACGTTGAACGCCACTATTTTTTGGTGAAACAACGACATAGTCATCACCAGACATTCCTTGATCTAGATAATACTGAGCAAACAATGGAATCGTGAATAAATTATCCACTGGAATATCAAAGAAACCTTGTACTTGTACTGTATGCAAATCTAATGTTAACACTCGAGTTGCACCCGCTTTGGTAATCATATTGGCAATTAATTTTGCAGTAATTGGTTCATGTGGACGCGCTGTACGATCTTGACGCGCATAAGCATAATAAGGTAAGACGACATTGATTGACTGCGCACTCGCCCGTTTCATTGCATCAATCATAATTAAAAGTTCCCAGTAATAATCATTCACTGGTTGATTGGTCGATTGGATTAAGTAAGTATCCACCCCACGGACACTTTCTTCAATATTAATCGCAATCTCGCCATCACTAAATTGTCGCACTACACATTTTCCTAATTCTTGTCCAAAGGCTTTAGCAATTTTTGCTGCTAATGGTTGATTCCCGTTGAGACTAAAAATTTTAACATTGTCTGTTGTAGTATTCGCCACCGTTTCATCCTCCAAAAATGTTTTTTTCTTTTATTGTATCATATCTTGAGGTGATTTCGAAAATTTTCTTGTGTTTTCATAAAAATAATTATCGCTTAATCGAAACCGTGCTATTAACCCACTTTCCCGGAATAATTTTAGCCGGATTGCCCCAAACATCATGCACCAACAAATCATAGCTACCGTCTTCATTTTGCAAATACCCGTAGCAAACAACCCAGTGATTCCCATAGTCACTCCCTCTTCGCTTAGATAAACCCACAATCAAGGGAAGTCCGGCATCAATTCGTTTTTTAATACGTGTCAGACAAACCATAGTAGTACTATGGGCACGATAAGGCATCTGGTAACGCCTAAAAAATCGATTCAACCCCATCGACAACTCAATCGGTAAGGTAGGAAAGCCAAATGGTTGCACCAATAGTTTTAATATTTCGACCAAACTTGCTTGACATTGCTGTGTATTTTCCTGTAAGAAGTCAGGCAAAATAGCTGGCGTAAAATGTTTTTGAAAGTAGCTTAATAATACTACACAACAATACGTCCCACAGTAATTTCCTTGGGTATTTACTAAATCAATGAGTTGTTCAAAAGTTTGTTTATCTAAAATTTTTGCTTTCATTTAAACGATTGTCGCCCCTAATGTGTTTTTGAAATGATTAAGTGCCCATTGATGACCCACTTGATCAAAGCTTTGCACAGCATCTTCCACGATAAAAATTTTATAACCTAAATTATATGCATCTACAGCAGTATGCAACACACAAATATCAGTACACACCCCAGTTAAATAGATTTCGGTAATTTGGCGTTCTCTCAAGCGTAAATCTAAATCAGTCCCACAAAAAGCGGAATAATGACGTTTGTCTAGCCAGTAAATTGTTTCTTTACTTTTATTTTGCTCATACAAATCAGCCAATTTACCATATAAGTCGCGACCATGTGTGCCTAACAGATTATGTGGTGGGAAAATTTGATTTTCTGGATGATAATGATCCTTTGTTTCATGACCATCAATGGCGAAAACCACAAAATCATCATTTTCAATAAAATCTTTCGTAACCTTTACCAACGCTTCTTCAATTTGTTGACCATATTCACCGGTTGTTAATTTACCCTCTGTTGCGACGAAATCATACGTATAATCAATCGAAATTAAAGCCTTCATATTTTCACCTTTTTTCATTTATTTGATTGTATTCAAAAACTCAATCACCATTTCTGCGGAACGTTTTCCAGCTTCATCAATAAATTCATCAAAACTCATCGTTGCTTGATGGTCTGCTGTATCGCTAATTGCTCGTACAACTAAAAATGGAATATGAAATTGACGGGCAGTTTGGGCAATCGCTGCACCCTCCATCTCACAAGCAAGCGCCTCTGGAAAGTGTGATTTAATTTCCGCAATTTTTTCTGGACTATTGACAAAGCTATCTCCGGTTACGATTAAGCCACTACGCACTTGTTGGCCAGTTTTTTCCGCGGCTTTTTTCATTTCATCAATAATATACTGGCTTGCTTCAAAATATAATGGCATGCCTGCTGGTAATTGACCATAATCATAACCAAAACCCGTAACATCAACATCAAAATACGCTAATTTTTCAGAAAAAACGACATCACCGACTTGCAATCCTTCACCAATTCCTCCGGCAGAACCCGTATTAATCACCATATTGACTCCGTATTGTTGAATCAATAAACTCGTTGTGACACTAGCAGCTACTTTTCCAATGCCTGAGCGTACCACAATCACATCATGCTTGCCTAATGTTCCCGAAACAAATAAGACGCCGGCACGTTCCCAAGACATTGGCGCTTCCATTTTTTCCTTTAATATTTTTACTTCTTGATCCATAGCACCGATAATTCCGATTTTCATTTTCTACCAACTTTCTAAATAAATTATATGAAAAGGATAAATATAAAAATTAAAACCAACAGTAACCCAACAATAATAATTGCTTTCCATAAAAAAGAATTTAAGGCACGAGAAGTTTCTTTTTCTTCTACCCGTGATTTATGAATTTCTTTATTCTTTTTCGCTTCTTTGCGATAATGACGAGCGATGCGTTGTTCTTCTTGTTCAAATTCTTTTTGTGCTTGTTTGGCAACAATTTTTTGATTACGTTCTAACGCCTGTTGCTCTTGTTCACGCCGTCTTCTTAATTCTGCACGTGTGAGTAAGGGCTTATCTGACATTTCATCGACCTTCCTTAAGTTTCAAATTTTCCCAATATTGGATGGCAAAAATCGTCTTTGCATCACATATTTCTCTATTCATAATCGCTTGTTTGGCCTCTTCTAATGTTAATTCATACACTTCTAAGACTTCATCTTCATCCATTGCTTTAGGATTTTCTACCTTGCTCAAATGTTTGGCATGATAAATATATAACTGTTCATTGGCAAATCCGGGTGAAAGATACATTTGCGCCACTAATTCCCAATCTTTCGCCTGAAGTTGTACCTCTTCTTCTAATTCACGTTGTCCAGTGGTCAATGGATGAATATTTTCACCTGGATCAATTTTACCAGCTGGAATCTCTAAAATAACAGATTCAAGTGGCTTTCTAAATTGTTTAACAAAAACCATCTTATCTTCATCAGTTATCGCAATGATTGCTACCCCACCTGGATGAAAGACAAGTTCTCTTTGTGAATGGGAGCCATCAGGTAATTGGACTTCATCGACACATACATCAATAATATTTCCATGAAAAATTTCTTTACGGTGGATTGTTTTTTCTTCAAAATCTTGAAATTCCAACATTATACTTCATCCTTTGCTTTTATTTGTTTCTAGTTTACCATAGGAAACAAAAGATTTCTTATATTTTTCATAAATCCATAAAATACTTCCTCAGTTGGATACTTTTCTGGTCAAAAAAATGCTAAAATATAAAAGAAGTGAACGCTTGCCCATTTCGGAGCAAGTACAGTATATAATCTACACCTTTAAGGGGAGGGTTCTAATGAAAAAAAATCTATTTATATTTGGCGTACTGATTGTGATTGCTTTTTTAGTACTAGGTTATTTTGAAACTTTCTTTTTACTTGCAGCAGCCATTTCCTTTATTATTTTTATGGCTTATTTAGCGATCCAAGCACTAACAAATCAGCGTAAAGATAAACCAATATATAAGAGCCTAATTTATGCTATTGCCATTATCGCCTGTGCTACAATTGCTTTTGATCATGCATTTTATTATGATTTACGCTATGATTTTGTAGAAACCGTCATCGAAACAACGATGAAGATTTTTGCACTATTCATTCCCATTTATTTGTATATAGCTTGGCGTAAATATTTTCAAAATAAAGTCGTGCGTCCGAATACTTTGCCACCATTATCTAAAGCCAAAGAACAATATTACCATGAATTAGGCTTAAGTGATAGCGAAATTGAGTTATTCCGTGACACGATGAATCAAGCCAAAATTCAAATTGAGCAATTACAAAAAAATGTGAGAAGCAATTCAAAATTAAAAGCCTTAGATTTACGTCATGACTATCTTAAAATTTCTAAAGCATTGTTTAAAGAAATCGTCAAAAATCCAACACGCTTATCCGATGCAAGTCTATTTTTATATACACATCTTCCTAACTTGGTCGATTTAACCAATAAATATGTTGAAATCAATAATCATGAAATCAAAAGTCGAGAAGCTTATGATCGTCTAGAAGAAGGCATTCAAGTCATCGAACAATTAACTGAATTGATTCAACGTGATTATCAAGACTTTGTAGCGGAGGATTTTGAAGATATGGACATTGAAATCAATATGGCAAAAAAACATATCGAAAAAGATTCAGATCATCAAACCCTACAATTTTAGCATTGAAAGGCAGGAAACATGATGGACAATTTAACACCAGATACTAATAAAAGTTTGGATGACTTATTAGCCAATCCTTTTTCCGTTGATACCAATGAATTAACTAGTAGTCAACAAAACGAAATCAAACAATTTCAAGAAAAACAAACAGCGCCTCGTTTAATTGACCGTTTAGATACCAATTATCAAGAGCAAGCCAAACAACTCGCTTCCCAAATTGATGTCAATGATGCTCAGGCGGTCATAATCTACGGTGCCAATGCCCAAAGTAAGTTAAGTGAATTCTCGCAAAGTATGCTAAGTCACGTCCAAGCTAACGACATTGGGCCAATAGGGGATTCTTTAAACGAGTTAATGTATCGCCTACAAGAAGCCAACCCTGATGAATTACGAGCAGGTGAAGGCAATTTCTTCCAAAGAATGTTTGGCAAAGTGAAACAATCAATTTATGAAATTACCGCTAAATACCAAAAAATCGGTGCACAAATCGATAAAGTCGCTGTCAAATTAGAACACGAAAAAGATGGGCTAATCAAGGATAATCAAATGCTTGAACAAATGTATCAAAAGAATAAAGATTACTTTGATGCTTTAAATATTTACATTGCCGCAGGTGAATTGAAAATCGATGAATTACAAAATCAAATCATTCCTCAAGCAGTGGCTAAAGCTCAAGCCTCAGGTGATCAGATGGATGTCCAAATTGTCAATGATTACACCCAATTTTTAGACCGACTTGAAAAACGTACCCATGATTTAAGATTAACGCGTCAAGTCACCATTCAACAAGCACCACAAATTCGCTTAATTCAAAATACCAATCAAGTCTTGGCTGAAAAGATTCAATCGTCTATCCATACAGCCATTCCTCTTTGGAAAAATCAAGTCGTCATTGCCTTGACCTTATTACGCCAAAAAGATGCTGTGACTGCACAACGTCAAGTATCAGAAACGACCAATGATTTACTGAAGAAAAATGCAGAATTATTGAAAGTCTCTGCCATTGAAACCGCCAAAGAAAATGAACGCGGTATTATTGATATCGAAACCTTACAAAAAACGCAAGATGATTTGATTGAAACTATTCAAGAAACATTGCGTATCCAAAAAGAAGGAAAAGAAAAGCGTCAAGCAGCTGAAATTGAACTTGGCGTCATGGAAGAAAATCTCAAACAAAAACTATTGGAAATTACCCATTCTTAGTAAAAAAGGTTCAACACAAAATTTTGCGTTGAACCTTTTTTTATTTATTTAATGTTGAATGTTTATAACCATAACCGAAGTATATGCCTAAACCAATTACCAAACTAATGAAAAAGACAATCCAAGTGGTTAAAGATAGTTGCACCATTAAAAAGATACAAAAGCCCACGGTAATGAGTGGAAAAATAGGCACAAACGGTACTTTAAATTCACCGGGTTTCGGATCACCCGCTACTTGACGTAAGCGAATAATGCCCAATGCCATCATAATCAGATAGCCTAAAGCAACAATATTGGTTAATTCGGCTAAGATTTGTAGTGGAAACATCGTCGCAAAGACAAAGACTACCGCACCTGAAACTAAAGTCGCGCGCACAGGCGTATGGGTTTTGGTATCTACTTTATTCAAAGAGATTGGTAGTAAGCCATCTTTACTAATCGCATAAACCAAACGTGCTAAAGAATACATCATTGAAATCGTCACAGTTAGTAAAGTTAAAATCGCCCCAATAGAAATAATGGAACCAACTAAATCTAAATGTAAAAAGCGCATCGCAAACGCTACTGGATCATTGACACCTAATTTTGTATAAGGGACTAAACCTGTTAAAATAGCTGTGACAATGATATAAAGGACTGTTGAAATTGCAATAGCGCCAATCATCCCTCGTGGCACAGTCTTTTGTGGTTCCACGACTTCTTCTGTAGCCATCGCGATGGCATCAAAACCTAAAAAGGCAAAGAACACCAAAGCCGCCCCATCAATCACACCTTCTGCGCCAAAAGGTAAATAAGGTTGCCAATTGCTAGGTTTCACAAAAAAGACACCAACAACAATGAATAAAGCAATGATACCAAACTTGATCCATACCATAAAATTATTGAGGGCTAGTGCTTTTTTTGCTTCTTGTAGCACCCAAAAGACGACAAAAATCACGACAAGTCCTGCAATCAAATCGAAATAGGTGCCCCTTTCAAGATTCAAACCAGCAGTCAAGGCTTGTGGTAATTGAATATGTAGGTAACTTAAAAAGCCTTGAAAATACGCAGACCATCCTGAGGCTACTGAAGCCACAGCCAACATGTACTCACATAATAAAAACCATCCCGTAAGCCATGCGATAAACTCTCCAAAAACCACATACATATAGCTATATGCCCCACCGATGACCGGAATACGTGAGGCAAACTCAGCAAAACTAAAACCTGTAAGTATCACAACAAAAGCAGCTAATACAAAGGATAATGTCAAGCCTGGTCCTGCTAAATTAGCCGCAGCTTGTCCTGGAACGACAAATATTCCCGTACCAATAACCGCTCCAATCCCTAGCAAAATTAAATCTTTTAATTTCAATGTTTTGCTTAAATGACTGTTTTGCTGACTAGTTATTTGTTTTTTTCTAAATAAATCCATTTTATTTCCTTTACATTCAAAAATTTAACCAACAATACCATTCATTATACACATCATGACATTTCTTTTCATGAGATTTTTATCATTTTTTATTATTTTATTTACGATTTTGGCAATTATTTAGAATAACTATTTTAGAAAATTAAGTTTTCATTAAGAACAATACGTATATCTTATCATTTTCTTTGAGAATTGTTTGAAATTTTCAGAAAATGTAATAAAATGATAGTATTCACAAAAAATAGAAATTTAAAGGAAGTTATTCATGAAAAAAGAAAAAGAAGATTTACAACGCGGGCTGAAAAATCGTCACGTCCAACTCATTTCAATAGGCGGAGCCATTGGGACAGGTTTATTCTTAGGCTCAGGTAAATCCATTCAATTGGCTGGTCCATCGATTCTATTAGCCTATGCCGTTATGGGAGGCGTGTGCTTTTTAATTATGCGTGCTTTAGGTGAGTTGCTTTTATCTAATACTAATCACCATTCATTTATTGATTTTATCGCTGAATACCTAGGAGTTAAGGCGGCTTTTGTCACTGGCTGGACATATTGGTTTTGCTGGATTGCAATTGCCATGGCTGATTTAACGGCAATTGGTACGTATATGAAATATTGGTTGCCTCATTTACCCAATTGGTTGCCCGAGCTCATTGCCTTAACACTGCTAATTGCCTTTAACTTAATTGCTGTTTCTTTATTTGGTGAGTTAGAATTTTGGTTTGCATTAATCAAAGTAATTGCTATTTTAGCACTTATTGTTGTCGGAATTTTTATGATTATCACGCATTTTCACACTAATCAAGGCGCAGTAAGCATCACTAATCTTTGGTCGCACGGTGGCTTTTTTGCAGCAGGTCCTAAAGGGTTTATCCTCTCTTTTCAAATGGTTGCTTTTGCCTTTGCCGGAGTTGAACTAGTTGGCCTAGTTGCCGGTGAAACCAAAGACCCTGAAAGTGTATTACCAAAGGCGATTAATAATATTCCAGTACGTATCATTTTATTTTATATCGGTGCATTAGCGGTAATTATGTCGATTTACCCATGGAATTCAATGGATGGTAGCCAGAGTCCATTCGTCCAAGTTTTTTCAGAAATCGGCATTGTCTCCGCAGCTACCATTATAAATATCGTTGTCTTGAGCTCAGCCGCATCTGCTTGTAACTCAGCCATTTATTCAACCGGTCGCATGTTGCGTTCATTATCGGCTGAAGGAAATGCACCACAAGCTTTCCAAAAATTAACCAGTCATAAAGTACCAGCTAGAGCGATTTTCTTCTCAGCTGGAGTGATTTTACTCGCAGTTATTCTAAACTACGTGATGCCAAGCGGTGTTTTTGTATTAGTTACAAGTGTCGCAACAACTTGTTTCTTATTTATTTGGAGTATGATTGTTTTAGCCCATTTACGCTACAAAAAAACCATTCAAGGACGAAGTGAGCATCCTTTTAAAATGCCGCTATATCCTTTAAGTGACTATTTGGTTCTAGCTTTTATGGCATTTATTGCAGTTGTCTTACTCTGCCAACCTGATACACGACAAGCATTACTTTTTGCACCAGTTTGGTTTATCTTTTTATTGCTTGTCTATCGTTTCAAATTTGCCAAAAGTATGGTGCATATGAATCAAACTGAAGAATAAAACACAAGTAAAAGAGGCCGTCTTTAAATCTGAGACGACCTCTTTTATGATTATCCTAAATGAAGCTTGGCACTTTCTAAGGCTTGATCAACTACTTGCATCACTGTAAGACTATGGTTTAATTGTTCAAAAGCAAAGGCCAAATCTTTTTGATCAATTACCTCAGTAAATTTCGCAAACTCTTGATACATCCGATGCATATCCAAATTCACATTCACGACTTCTACCTCAGTTTTGCTTCGCCGTTCATAGCGTGGCATTTCATTAGTTGCGCCCAATACTTCAATTGAACCATCTGTCCCTTGAATAACAGAACGAATTTGAGCAGTCGAATCCTTCGCACCAATACAAACCGCTTTAAATGCACCATAATCTAAAACTAAAATTCCTGAAGTATCAATATGACGTTCAACATTTGCTAAATACTGCACCTTTTCTGGCTTTCCAAACAGACCAACAACAAAATGAATATTATAAATATTAATATCCATCAATGCCCCACCACCTTTTTGTGGATCAAAGGCTGGGAGAATCTTGCCTTCTTTAAAAGCATCATAGCGAGAAGAATATTGTGAATAATTACATTCTACAATCTTGATTTCCCCTAATTTAGCTAGGTCCTTTTTAATCTGTAAGAAGTTGTTTAAATACTGGTTGGTAATCGCCTCAAGTAATATCACCCGTTTTTCTGTAGCTATTTTGATTAATTCTTGTAATTGTTGGGCATTGAGTGTAAAGGGTTTTTCGCAGATTACATTTTTGCCCTGTAATAAAGCTGCTTTGGTATATTGATAATGCAAATGATTGGGTAAAGCAACATATACTGTATCGAATATTTCATTACCTAAGAGTGTCTCATAATCTGTATATACTTCTTGAATACGATACTGTACTTGCATCTCTTTGGCTTTGTCTAAACTACGTGGGGTACTTAATAAAGCGACTAATTCTACATTTTCAACTTGTTGAATCATCGGTAAGAATTCTTGAACAATTTTTCCTGTTCCTAAAACGGCTAACTTCATCTCTTTTCATCCTCTCAAACGGTTTCATATATATTATGACTCAAATAATAGAAAAAAGCCAACTAGATGAATGAAACAAAACAATTTATTCAAATATTGAACAAAAAATATAGAATTATTGAAAATCAAGTTCAAAAAAGCTGTGAGAAAAATCCCACAGCCTGAAATTTTTTATTAAGCTAAATCTGCACCATTTGTAGCAATCACTTGTTTATACCAGTCAAATGATTTTTTCTTCATACGTTTGCCGCTACCTTCAATCTTGTCATCCAAATCGACATAGATAAAGCCATAGCGTTTGCTCATTTCACCGGTAGACGCTGAGACTAAGTCGATACAGCCCCATGGTGTGTAACCCATCAAGTCGACACCATCTTCTATTGCTTTAGCCATTTGTTCGATATGCGCGCGTAGGTAGTCAATGCGATAATCATCTATAATTTGGCCCTCTGCATTTATTTCATCAACAGCTCCTAGTCCATTTTCAACGACAAAGACTGGTTTTTGATAACGATTATAAAGTTCATTTAAAGCAATTCGTAAACCAACTGGATCAATTTGCCACCCCCATTCACTCGCTTTTAAGAATGGATTACGCACACCACCAAGTAAGTTACCAGCTACTGTATCAGATTCATCGCCAGTCACCGTCACCGCAGAAGACATGTAGTAACTAAAACCAACATAGTCAACTCGATAAGCTTTTAATAAGTCTAAATCTTCTTTGGTAATATCAAGATCTTCAAATTTCACCCCACGGCTATTTAAGAAACGGTTAGTATATCCTGGATATTCTCCACGTACTTGCACATCCGCACAGTAATAATTGAAGATTTGGTTTTGTTCCATCGTTGCTGCTTGGTTCACTGGATTGGCATCCAAGCTATATGTTGTCGCATAGATAATCATACAACCAATTTTTAAATCTGGATCTAACTCATGACCAATCTTCACAGCTAATGAACTGGCTACAAATTGATTATGCCATGCTTGAGCAATATTTTTGAAATCGCCCGCACCATTTGATAAAACCATTCCTTGGCTTAATGCTGGAAAATGAAGCGCTGAATTGATTTCATTAAAGGTCATCCAGTATTTTACTTTACGATGGAAACGAGTTAAGACCACTTTGGCATAGCGCTGATAAAAGGTAATTAATTCACGATTTTTCCAACCACCGTACTTCTTCGCCAAATTTAACGGCATTTCGTAGTGTGAAATCGTGATAACTGGTTCAATGCCATATTTCAAGCATTCATCGATAACTTGATCATAAAATTTTAACCCTGCTTCATTTGGTTCTAATTCATCACCTTGTGGAAAAATACGACTCCAGGCAATAGAGAAGCGATAACATTTAAATCCCATCTCTGCAAAAAGTGCGATGTCTTCTTTAAAATGTTCATAATAGCTAATTCCTTTATGATTTGGGTAGACATATTTTTCTTCATCAATCGTCCAGTCAAATTCTGGGCTACCTAAGACTTCAAAACGAATTTTTCCACCTGGCATCGCATCGGCTACCGACAAGCCTTTGCCATCTGCTAAATAGGCACCTTCTAATTGATTTGCTGCTGTAGCGCCACCCCATAAAAAGTTTTCAGGAAATACTGTTTGGCTCATATTTATTACCTACCTTTATTATTTGATTACGACTAGAAAATCTTCATTTGCCAATACTTCTACTTGATTTAAATCTAAAATATCCGCATAATCAGTGGTATTTGTCACAATGATTGGGGTAATTAGATTATAACCTTCATTGGAAACGCGTTCAATATCAAATTGTACCAACATATCTCCTTGTTTCACTTGTTGTCCCTCTTTAACTTTTAATGTGAAACCATCGCCCTCTAGTTCAACGGTATCCATTCCGATATGCATTAAGATTTCCACACCGTCATTCGTTTTCATTCCAATCGCATGTCCAGTTGGAAAAGCCGTCATAATCACACCATCAGCTGGAGCCAATAATTCTCCTTTAGTCGGCTGAATAGCAATTCCTTTGCCCATCGCCCCTGAAGCAAAGACTGGATCAGGTACTTCAGATAAGGCTACTACTTCACCAGTTAATGGGCTTTTTAATACGACACGTTGGACTTGCGTATCCGTTGTTTGTGCTTTGGAGTCAGTAGTTGTTTTTTCAATCGTCTCAGATGTTTGCTTTTCTTTATATAAAACTAAGGTCAAAATAAAACCTAAAATAAAAGATACAATTGTGGCAATTACAGCCATCATTACGTTAGATTCGATTTCTGGATTAGGACTAATAAAGGTTGGAATAGAAAGTACGCTGATTAAACCAAAGGCAAAAACTTTTACTTTCGCCCAACCGATGATGGCACCACCAACTGCACCTGAAATACAAGCTGCAATAAATGGCTTTTTCAGTGGTAATGTCACCCCGTAAACCGCTGGCTCAGTAATTCCAAAGAAAGTGGTTAAACCAGAAGAAATCCCCAACGAACGCATTTTGATACCTTTTGTACGTACCGCAACGGCTAAGGCTGCCCCACCTTGTGCAATAATTGCTGGTAATAACATTGGTGCCATTGTGTCAAAACCTAAATTGGATAAGTTAAGCATCATAATCGGTACAAAGCCCCAATGCATACCAAACATGACAAATACTTGCCATAAGCCACCCATTACCGCACCAGCAACTAGTGGACTAAGGTTATAAATACTATTATATACGCCACCTAAAGTATTACCGATAATTGTACCCACTGGACCTAATGCCACAAAGGTTAAAGGAACCATCACTAATAACACAATTAAAGGATAAAAAATAGTGTGTAGTGATTTTGGCACAACTTTTTTAATGATTGGTTCAATTTTACTTTGTACAAAGACAGCCAGTAAAATTGGTAATACTGAAGAAGTATAGCCAGATGGAGATAACACTGCTGGAATGCCTAGAAAATCTAAACCTTTGCCCGCTGAAGCAAGCGAAGTAATATTTGGATAAACTAACGCAAAAGCAATTGTTGCAGCAAGATATTCATTTGCTTTAAACTTTTTAGCTGCTGTATAGGCTAACATCACTGGCAAGAAAGTAAAGAGCCCATCCGCACCAGCATATAAAATTTGATACGTCCCACTGGTTGCATCCATCCAATGAAGAGTCGTTGCTAATGCCAAGAAACCTTTGAGTACCCCCGCAGCTGCCATAGCCCCTAAAAACGGAGTAAAAATACTAGAAACAATATCAATTAATACACTTAACACATTTCCTTTTGGCACGCTGTCTTCTTTTGATTCACCAAGGGCATTGTTTTCCATAATTTCTTGATATACATCCGCTACATGACTACCGATAACTACTTGATACTGTCCACCACTTTGTACAACTTGAACTACCTCAGGATCAGCTTTTAGCGTTTGGGTATCAGCTTTGTCCTCATCTTTTAACTTAAATCTTAGGCGGGTAGCACAGTGCGTAAGGCTAATAACGTTATCTTTCCCACCTACCGCTTCAAAAACACGTTGTCCTACTGAATTTTTACTCATGATTGAACCTACTTTCTTTTTTTATTAAAAAAACCTAGATTGAAAAAACGGCATACTAAAAAGTATACGCATCATTTTCAATCTAGGTTTTGCCTGACTTACTCAGTAACAATCCTTTGAATATGAATCGTTAAATAGATTTGTTCTGACTCCTCCATTAACGGAAGATGTTGGGTGTGCAAATAATCATTTATTCGCTGCACACATTGAAAAGCTTGTGGATATTTTCCTTGAACCAAAGCATATAAGAATTCATCTGGTTTTTCTTTTAGATTTTCGTTACGAACATAGCGTTGGGCAAAATATTGTAAATGTGTGACCATCCGCTGATAAGCAAGACTTTCTTCATCAAAAGTTTTACCAAAAAAGCGCCGAATCAAGGTAAGGATATCGCGAACCAATTTAGTTGCTTGCATGGTTTGCTGCATATTTTGACTATCTTGTTGACTATTGACCAAGTGAAAAGCAATAAAACCAGCTTCTTCTTCAGGTAAAAGAACGCCCAAACGAGTTTGGATAATGACTAAAGCTTGCTTTGCCAAATAATATTCTTCTGGATAGTATTTCTTAGTCTCGAATAGTAAAGGATTCGCTAAGGTGATACCTGATTTTTGACGCTCAATCGCATAATGCACATGATCAGTCAAATTCAAAAATACGCTTGGCAATAGTTTAATTTTCAGCGAATGTTCAGCCAAATCGACAAATTCACGCACCGCCTCTAATTCTTCAAGCTGGATATCTGTCAGTAACTGCTCAAATTGTTGCAACTCTTGACTATCCTTTAAGACAAATTCTTTTTCAACCTTTGTTCTGTCAAATTGTTGCCCAGCTTTTCTACCAAATGCTAGGCCACGTCCCATACAAACAATTTCTTCGCCAGCTTCATTTTTTGAAAGCACCACATTATTATTAAATACTTGTAAAATTTCCACGAAGCTGACTCCTTAAGTAATTTATTGTACAAAAAAAGCCAGAATCCCCCCATTTACTTAAATGAGAAATTCCGGTTTTGCCTGCCGAACAGTAACAATCCTCTGTACAAAAAGTATATTAGCATAATCTAAAACCGTTTTCAAGTGTTTTTTTTAATATTTCAAAAAAAAAAATAGACGATAAGCTACTACACCTATCGTCTGTTCTTTGATAATTATACTAAAATTCCGGCAATAATCGCACTTAAGAAACTAACTAAAGTCGCCGCAAATAAAATCTTTAAGCCATGTTTAGCGACTAAGTTTCCTTTTTCTTCATTTAAGCCTTTCATCGCACCACTAATAATCCCGATAGAAGAAAAGTTCGCAAAGGAAACCATAAAGACTGACAGAATCGCTTGAGTATGTTCGCTAAAATGCCAGTTACCTTGAGAGAGTTCGCTCATCGCTACAAATTCATTGGTTACTAATTTAGTCGCCATCAAACTTCCTGCATCCACTGCTTCATGCCAAGGAATTCCTGTTAAGAAGGCTAATGGTGCAAAGACATAACCTAGTAACTCTTGGAAAGTAAAACCAGTGATTCCTTTAAAAATCGCGTTAATCATCGCAATAGCTGCCACAAAACCGATCAACATCGCCGCAACAGTAATCGCCACGTGGAAACCATCCAGAATATACTCCCCTAACATCTGGAAGAAAGTTTGATCTTTGTCCTCTTCAGAAGCATTGAATTGATCTTCATCTTCACTTAATTCATACGGATTGATTAAACTAGCGATAATAAAACCACCAAATAAGTTTAAAACCAATGCACAAATGACATATCTTGGCTCAATCATCGCCATATAAGAACCGACAATCGACATTGAAACAGTAGACATCGCTGATATACTCATTGTCAATAAGCGTTTTTCAGTTAAAAATTTCAATTCTTTTTTATAAGAGATAAATACTTCTGACTGCCCTAAAATTCCGGAAGCTACACCATTATAAGATTCCAATTTACCCATACCATTGATATAGCTAATGGCTAACCCTACATATTTAATGAATAATGGTAAAATCTTAATATAACGTAATATCCCAATAATGGCTGAGATAAAGACGATTGGCATCAAAACATTTAGGAAAAAAGGTGCACTGCCTTTATTCGCTACTCCCGCAAAGACAAAATTGACCCCACTAGCTGCAAATTCCAATAAATAATCAAATAATTTAGCAAAAGAGGCCACTAAAAAGGTACCCACAGAAGTTCTTAATAAGAAAAATCCTAAAATAAACTGCAAGACCAACATGATTCCAATCGATTTCCAACGGATTTGACTTTTGTTACTACTTACCAAATAACTTAATCCAATAACGATAATTAAACCAACGCACGCAATCAATAGCTGCATTTTCCCACCTCTTCATTTCTTTTTTCTTGTATATACATTTGACATACTGTTTTATAGATTAAGTATTTTCCACTATAATTGCAAGCATTGAATAACGATTTTTAGTATATTCTAAATAAGTAGACGCTAACATTTTAATAAAAATAATAAGTGGGGATATAAGAAAAAAACTCACCACAACTAGGTGTGATGAGTCCATGACTAATTTTTATTATAAGCTTGTTACAGTTACAACCGTTTCGCCAGCATTCACTGGTTTTGTAGCTACCACTGGATCCACTTGGAAATCAGTAGAATTAGTAATAATGACTGGTGTTTGTGTCGTATAACCTGCTTCTTTAACTACATTTAAGTCAACTTCAAGTAATAATTGTCCCACTTTAACCGCATCGCCTTGTTTCACATGTGCAGTGAAGCCTTTACCATCTAATTCTACCGTGTCTAAACCAACGTGAATCAAGACCTCTACACCTGTATCACTAACTAAACCAATCGCATGTTTTGTTGGGAATAATAAGCTGACTGTACCATCAAATGGTGCAACTAATTTACCTTCAGAAGGATCAATCACAACCCCTTGTCCCATTGTACCTTGTGCAAATACTGGGTCTTTGGCTTCAGCTAATGGTAATAATTGTCCAGTAAATGGTGCTTTAACATCAGTTTTTGTACCTGCAGCCACAACTTTTGCTTCGGTTGCTTTTGGTGTTTCATCTACTTCATCTAAACCAACTGGAATGGTTTGTTCTACACGGTCGATTTTGTTAAAGATGCCTGCTTTACGGAAGAATAAAGTTAACACTATTGGTACAACAATTGCAATCGCCATCGCAATCAAGAAGATTACATAACCTTGCGCACCTGTACCTTTACCAACACCTAAACTATTCTTGATAGCTAAGATACCTGGTAGACCACCGACACCGATCGCATTGGCACGAACTTTCATAATTGTGATAAACATACCTGCAATACCTGAACCAATCATCGCAGCAACGAATGGATAAACATATTTTAAGTTAATCCCAAACATCGCTGGTTCAGTAACCCCTAACCAAGCTGAAATAACAGATGGTACTGAGATTTGTTCTTCTTTTTTGTTTCCACGGTGAGCAATAACAACCGCTAATACTGCAGCACCTTGCGCGATATTAGATAAACAGATCATTGGCCAAAGGTTAGTTGAACCAAAGTCGGCAATTAATTGAGAGTCAATCGCTAAAGTGGTATGGTGCAAACCAGTGATTACTAATGGCGCATAAACCGCACCGAAAATACCACCGAATAACCAGTTAAGAGGTGATTCTAAACCAGTATTCACAATCCAAGAAATACCTGAACCAATCTTCCAACCAATTGGACCTAAAATAGTATGAGCCGCAATGATTGTTGGTAATAATGAGAAGAATGGTACGAAAATCATTGAAACAGATTCAGGGATACGTTTTCTAAAGAATCTTTCTAAGTAAACAAGTAAGAATCCGGCCATCATCGCTGGAATCACTTGTGCTTGGTATCCAATTTTAGCTACTTGGAAGAAGCCGAAATCCCAAGACCAGTTTTTCGCAATTTCAGCAGCTGAAGTACCATTTACAGAATAAGCATTTAACAATTGAGGAGATACTAAAGTAATCCCTAAGACAATCCCCAAAATTTCAGTAGCGCCCATTCGACGAGCAATACTCCAAGTAATACCTACTGGCAAGAAGTGGAAAATCGCTTCACCAGGTAACCACAAGAAACTATTTACCCCATTCCAGAATGGCGATACAGCAACAATTGTTTGATTACCTAAAAAGCCGAATTGCACACCTTCTAAAATATTACGAAAACCTAAAATCAAACCACCTACGATAATTGCGGGTAATAATGGTGTGAAGATTTCAGCTAACATGGTAATCACACGTTGGACTGGACTTTGATTTTGTTTTGCAGCTGATTTCGCATCTTCTTTAGAAACCCCAGATAATCCAGATACTGTAATAAAATCATTGTAGAATACAGGAACATCATTCCCAATAATTACTTGGAATTGCCCTGCATTCGTAAACATTCCTTTAACCACTGGAATGTTTTCGATGGTTGCTTCGTCTGCTTTTTTTGGATCATTTAAGACAAAACGCATTCTTGTCGCACAGTGGGTAACAGCTGATACGTTTTCTCTACCACCAATGGCAGATAGCAATTCTTTGGCTTCTTTATCATATTTGCCCATAGTTTTTTTCCTCCTTACAAACAACTTGTATAACTATGTTTCTTACATGGTTAATATACTGTATTTGATATTTTTTGTAAATCGTTTACAACTTTGAAAACACATTTGAAAATTTTCTTAAATTAAAGCATTTTAATCATTGAGTTTCTATTACCGGTCCATCAGATATAAATATGTCTTTATTCTACCTACCTGTATGGAAATTCACCAACAAGCTAAAGTATCACTTGCTTATAAATTAATTTTTTTTAATTTTTTATAAATAATATCCGTTTTTTTCGTATGATAGAGATGTTAAGCATTTATGATGTACATACAAGTTAGAGGGGTCCTTGATGAAAATATATGAATTAATCTATCAACAATTAGAAAGTGAAATCTTATTGGGAAATTATCCTCCAGAAACCTTTTTGCCAAGTGAAAGCCAGTTAGCTAAACAATTTGAAGCCTCACGCGATACGATTCGCAAAGCCTTGCAGCAATTGACCAACCATGGCTATATCAAAAAAGTTCAAGGGAAAGGTTCGCTAGTCTTAAGAAGAGAACAGTTACGTTTCCCTGTTTCTGGTCTAACTAGTTATAAAGAGTTACAAAATGCCTATGGTTATGATAGCAGCACTCAAGTCGAAAGTTTAACCAAGCTAATTGTCAAAAAAGAACTGGCTGAAAAAACTGGCTTTGAAGAAAATCATGAAGTTTGGTCCGTCCTAAGAAGCCGTAAAATTGATGGGCAAAAGGTAATTTTAGATTGGGATTTGATTGCGCTAGAATTTGTTAAAGAGCTTGATACTGAAATTGCCAAAGATTCCTTATATGCCTACTTTGAAAAGCAACTAGGACTAGAAATCTCTTTTGCTGAAAAAGAAATTACGGTTGACCCTGTTAAAACATTGGATAAATTATATTTGGATTTAAATGAGCAAGATACCCACATTGTTTCGGTGACAAGTCGCGTCTTCTTAAAAAATATGCGGCAATTTCAATATACAGAAAGCCATCATCGCCTCGACAAGTTTAAATTTCATGATTTTGCTCGTCGCCACCAATTGTAAAAAAGTAGCTTTCTTCTATTGAACAATCATAGAAGAAAGCTACTTTTTATTTTTTAGCATTCATATATAAATCTGTGGCTTGACTCATCGAAAGCTTAAAGGAACAGCGAATACGTTTGATGGCTAAATCTTTATTTGGGCTCTTACGTATGATTTGGCGAATCAGGTATTCATCTTGCCTCGACATGACTTTAGGCAGTGGTTTGCATCGCGTGCTGAAAAAACATAGACCTATACCAACTAATAAACCGATTATGACAAAACCTAGCCACATCACACATCATCCTTTGCTTTTTATTTGATTTTAGCAAAAGAATCTTAAAAATGTATCCGCCTCCAGAAGGATTTACTAAAAAAACTACCTAGCAACTTAAAAGAATTGCTAGGTAGTTTATATCTATCCCACCAAGACGCTTTCATAAGGATATTGATAGCGGCAAGTTGTCTTTTGATTATTGGACATGAGTGAGAATAATACCGTCATAATACCCACTCTTCCGATATACATTAACCCAATAATTAACAGCTT
>DWVH01000037.1 GCA_019120335.1 Candidatus Enterococcus stercoripullorum | reverse complement strand
TACGGGCTTCGCGTTCTTTCTTTTGTTGTTCAAAACGGAATTTTCCGTAATCCATAATGCGAGCAACCGGTGGTTTTGCATTTGGTGCCACTAACACTACATCAAGATTGGCTTGTTCAGCAATCTTCAGTGCTTCTGCTTTACTCTTAACCCCTAATTGTTCTCCGTCTTGATCAATTAAACGTAACTCACGTGCACGAATGCCGTCATTTACCATCATATCCTTTGCTATGGTCATTCACCTCCAGGTTTATTTGCCAGAATGAAAGTAGACACAAAAAAACGAGTCCATACTGAACCCGCGCTAAAAGTAAAAAGTCCTTCTAAAAAACTTTTCAACCTATCAGCCCGGCAAGAATATCACCAAGGCGAGAAGCGCGTGCCTCTACTTTCTTTTCTCAACTATCAAATCATATCGTATTTTCAAAATGAAGTCAAGGATTTTCAGCAAAAAAATCAAAAGAATTTGCCTACGCCTCCCTTTTGCTTACTGTACCTCATTTTCAAAAATAGAATAGGCACTTCTCGTTTAAATACGTAGAAATGCCCAAAACTTTATTAAATACTATTTTTCTTATTAACCAAGCTATGTCTCATATTATCAACAATCGCATCATAAGTAATTTCAAATTTTGGATTTTGGTAGATTTCTTCAATCTGTTTCGCAATTTTTGCCACATCCTCCATATTGTTAAAATCATAATCCAAAACATTAATGCGTAATTTTTCAGAATAATGATATTCTTCAAACCATTCACGATAGCGGAAATGTGCTTCTTGATAATACTCATATAAAAAAGGATGTGTCATAATGTATTCTTTGACTTTTGGTACTTGATAAATGCGCTCGATCATATCATGGAACGGTAAATCAAGGAAAAGTAAAATTTGTGAAGCCTCATTTGAACGATCGAGTGGAATTTCACTTAATCGTTTATTGACACGTGCAAAATAATCTTCTACTTCTTCGTGGTCTAAAAAGCCTAAGTCTGCCGCAATTTTCATACGCAAAACATCTTCATACACAGAACGATCAAATACAGTATGCGGTTCAGTCATCGCCTCACCCACTTGTTTCATCCGTTCCATTAAGAAATCTTCATCATAATGACATGAAATCGTACCCTTTACTTTATCATAAAGTGGATGATCCGTTTGACGTGTCTGTACAATATATGCTTTACTGTTAAAATACTTGGCTAAATTTTTGGCTAAGGTTGTCTTTCCTGATGAATGTACTCCTGATACAATAATCATTTAATCCCCTCGTTTCTGATTTCTTTATTGACTATCCCTATGTCCCACTCTTTTATCTTTTGCAATCATTAAGAATTTAATAAAGTATGACTTTTACACAAAAAATTTAGCAAATTGGTTTAAACTTTGCAACTTTTTTCTTATAATATGCAAGGAAACCTTTTTTGTAAAGAGAAAATTTGTGAAATTGTGAGGTCACGATGAAAAAAATAGGAATTGGACGAGCTACAGGAAAAATCATTCTAATTGGTGAGCATTCTGTAGTCTACGGAAAAAAAGCCATCGCCTTTCCTTTTGCAGGAGTAGGCATACATACGACTGTCCAAAAGAAGCCAACTATACATATCCAATCAAAATATTTTAGTGGAACCTTAGATGAAATGAAGCAAATTGCAAGCATGCATAATCTTGTCTTGTTGATAGAAGTTTTACAAAAAAATTTAGCCCTGCCTAATTTCAATTTATCTATCCAAAGTTCAATTCCATCTGAACGCGGGATGGGTTCTTCTGCTGCAGTGGCTGTGAGTATTGTTCGTGCGATTTTTGACTGGCAAAATCTAGCACTTGATAATAAAACCTTACTCAAATATGTCGATTACTCTGAACAAATTGCTCACGATAATCCAAGTGGAATTGATGCAGCGGCTACAAGTGGGACTCAGCCTATTCTTTTTGAAAAAGGACAACCCTTTGAAGCTTTCCCACTAAATGTCGATGCTTATTTGCTAGTAGCTGACACTGGCATTAAGGGGCAAACTCGTCAAGCGGTGAAAGACGTTGCAACTTTAGTCAACCAAAAAGGGCAAAGTGTTCAAGCAATCATTGACCAACTTGGTGATTTAACCTTGGAAGCAAAGACAGCTATCATTCAGAATCAAGCAAAAAGATTAGGACAAATTATGACTGCTAGCCACCATCTCTTACAAAAATTAACAGTCAGCAATCAAACCCTTGACGAAGCGGTTGAAATAGCTTTAGATAACCATGCGCTCGGTGCTAAATTAACTGGAGGCGGTCGTGGGGGATGTTTGATTGTTCTGGCTAAAGATTTACAAAACGCGAAACAAATACAAGAGAAATTAATCAGCTATGGCATGAAACGTACCTGGCTACAAGGATTAGGAGTTTTTAAAAATGTATAAAGGAAAGGCCCGGGCACATACCAATATCGCCCTTATTAAATATTGGGGAAAAGAAGATGAACAACTAATTATCCCCAAAAATAACAGTCTCTCACTCACTCTAGATGCATTTTTTACGGAGACAAGTGTGTGTTTTGATGAAAAACTTACCACCGATATTTTTATTTTAGATGGTCAGCTTCAAGACAAGAAAGCCACTAAAAAAATCAGCCATTTTCTAGATTTATTCAGAAAAAAAGCAAACCTTAGCTCTTTTGCAAAAGTAGAGAGTATCAATCATGTCCCCACTGCAGCCGGTCTAGCTTCTTCTGCAAGTGGTTTATGTGCTTTAGCTGGGGCCTGCAATCAAGCATTAGGATTACAGTTAAATGAACGTGAATTATCCAAAATGGCCCGAAAAGGATCAGGATCTGCTTGCCGTAGTGTCTATGGAGGTTTTGTTGAATGGGAAAAAGGCCATGATGATGAAACTTCTTATGCTAAAAAGATTGATGCTGATGCTTTTGCCAACGAACTGTCCATGATATTTATCGTAGTCAATCAAGAGCAAAAGAAAGTATCAAGTCGCGATGGGATGAAATCAACCGTTGCTACCTCTAGTTTTTATCCAGTATGGTTACAAGAAGCACCAAAGGATTTACAAGCAATCAAACAAGCCATTACAGCAAAAGACTTTACTCGTTTAGGAGAAATCACCGAAGCCAACGCCTTAAAGATGCATGCCTGTACTTTGGCTGCGGTACCACCATTTACTTATTGGAATGCTGAAAGTATGCTTGCCATGGATGCTGTTCGTAATCTTAGAGACCTTGGATTAGCATGCTATTTCACCATGGATGCTGGTCCAAACGTCAAAGTCCTATGTCAAAGAAGAGACGAATCAGCTATTTTAACCGCTTTAAGTGAAAAGTTTCAGCAAAACCAATTAATTATCGCCCATGCAGGACCGGGAGTTGAATATTTAGAAATGGAAGTGTCAGAATGATAGAAGTATCCGCGCCAGGAAAATTATATATTGCGGGAGAATATGCAGTAGTCGAAGTTGGTCATCCTGCCATTATCGTAGCCGTTGATCAGTTTATTACCGTTACCATCAATCAAGCAGTCGGTACCAAAGGAAGCATCCAATCAGAACAATACAGCGAACTTCCCATTCGTTGGTATAGAAGAAAAGGTGAATTAGTACTTGATCATCGCGAGAATCCTTTTCATTATATTTTAGCTGCGATTCGTCTCACTGAAAAATATGCGCAAGAAAAAGGTCACCAACTAAGCTTTTATGATTTAAAAGTCACCAGTGAATTGGACAACTCTAATGGGCGCAAATACGGGTTAGGTTCGAGCGGTGCAGTAACGGTTGCAACCGTCAAAGCCTTAAATGAATATTATCAACTAAACTTGGATTTAATGACACAATTTAAGCTTGCAGCCTTAGCTCACCTAGATGTCCAAGGAAACGGATCTTGTGGTGACATTGCCGCTAGTTGCTTTGGCGGTTGGATAGCCTTCTCTACTTTTGACCATCCATGGGTAATCGATAATTTCGGTAAACTTTCATTATCCGAACTCATCGAAAAAGATTGGCCAGGTCTTTCCATTCGCCCACTGAAAGCACCTAAAGCATTACGTTTGCTCATCGGTTGGACAGGTAGCCCCGCTTCTACTTCTGATTTAGTGGATCAAGTGCATCAGTCTAAAAAAGCACAAGAAGAAGCCTATCAACGTTTTTTAGCAACTAGTAAAACCTGTGTTGAACAAATGATTACCGGCTTTGAAACAAATAATGTTCAATTAATCAAAGAAATGATTTCAAAAAATAGACAGCTATTAAATGAACTTTCAACAATGACCGGCGTATTAATTGAAACACCTGCCTTAAAATTGCTTTGTGATTTAGCTGAAAACTACGGTGGTGCAAGTAAATCATCTGGCGCTGGCGGTGGGGACTGCGGGATTGTCATTGTCGATCAAAAAACTGGAATCTTACCACTGATGAGCGCTTGGGAAAAAGCTGAAATTACCCCTTTGCCACTACATGTATATACCAAGGAGGAAAAAAATGAATCGTAAAGACGAACATATTTCACTTGCAAAAGCCTTTCACGATGAACGCAAAAATGATTTTGATGCTATGCGAATTATTCACCATTCTTTTCCTGAATGTCGTGTAGCTGATGTCTCAATTCGAACTGAACTCATGGGGAAGAAACTAGCGACTCCCTTTTTTATTAATGCCATGACCGGTGGTAGCGAAAAAACAAAGGAGATTAACCAACAGCTGGCAATCATTGCGCGTGAAGCAGATTTAATGTTAGCAACTGGCTCAGTAACCGCTGCCCTAAAAGACCCATCTTTAGTAGATTCCTTCAGCATTGTCCGTAAAGAGAATCCAAATGGGTTAATTTTAGCAAACATTGGGGCTGGTAATAACGTTGAAGATGCCAAACGCGCCATTGATATGTTAGAAGCAGACGGCCTACAAATTCATGTCAATGCGCCACAGGAGCTCGTTATGCCCGAAGGAGATCGCGATTTTACTAGTTGGTTAACCAATATTGAACAAATTGTCAAGGAAGTGGATGTGCCTGTCATTGTTAAAGAAGTTGGCTTTGGGATGACACGAGAAACAATGCATCAAATTTTAGATCTCGGTGTGAAAATTATCGATGTTGGCGGAAATGGTGGCACTAGCTTTACAAAAATTGAAAATGCACGTCGCAAAAAACGCGAACTTTCTTATCTTGATCACTATGGTCAGTCTACGGTTATTTCCTTACTTGAAGCTTATGAAATGAAGCGCATTTTTGAAATTGTAGCCTCTGGGGGCATTCGAAATGCTTATGATATTTTTAAATGTCTTTGTCTTGGTGCCAAAGCAGTTGGCATTTCTGGAACAATCTTACATTCACTACTAACAGACGGATTAGAAGAGACCATTGATTTAGTTTATCAATGGAAGCGTGAATTAGTCATGCTTTATACAATGACCGGCAAGACTTCTACAAAAGAATTAAAAAAAGTACCGATTTTCTTGACCGGTATCCCTAAAAACTGGTGTGAAGCACGACAAATCGACCTTTCACATTATAGTATTCACTAAAGAAGAGAGTGTATAATCACAGTGCCCTATTTCTATTCAGTTAAGAATTAACATGAATAGAAATAGGGCATCTTTTTAGATAGAACATAACACCCACTAAAGAGGACTTTGCTCGCTATCTATCTTGGTCAGAGGAAGCACAAGAAAAATGTAAAATTGGCTCTATCTGTATCGAAAAATATCAACACTATTTCAAAAAAAGCCTGAATACTATTCAATTAAAAAAATGATAGTATATCAGGCTATTTGGCGTACACCCACCAGCCTATCGCACGCTTACCCAATGCTTACGATAGAATGAAAATTAGACTGATACAACGATTTTAAAAGCAACTCAAAAATGAACCCTTAACTCATTATCATAGACAAAAAAAGACTAGACAGTCATTTTGTCTAGTCATTCAAAGTTGCGTGGCGACGTCCTATCCTCACAGGGGGCACCCCCCAACTACTATCGGCGCTAAGAAGCTTAACTTCTGTGTTCGGCATGGGAACAGGTGTATCCTTCTTGCTATCGCCACCACACTATTTTACTGAGTGATTTATTCACTCAAAACTGGTATTGAAAAGTCCTACTTTTCCGAGTTTTTTTGGTTAAGTCCTCGATCGATTAGTATCAGTCCGCTCCATATATCACTATACTTCCACTTCTGACCTATCTACCTGATCATCTTTCAGGGATCTTACTTTCTTAAAGAAATGGGAAATCTCATCTTGAGGTGGGCTTCACACTTAGATGCTTTCAGCGTTTATCCCTTCCCTACATAGCTACCCAGCGATGCCTCTGGCGAGACAACTGGTACACCAGCGGTAAGTCCATCCCGGTCCTCTCGTACTAAGGACAGCTCCTCTCAAATTTCCAACGCCCGCGACGGATAGGGACCGAACTGTCTCACGACG
>DWVH01000036.1 GCA_019120335.1 Candidatus Enterococcus stercoripullorum | reverse complement strand
AATTTGAAGAACTTAAAAACTACGCTAAAAATTCATATACAACACTAAAATAATTGAAAAAGATAGCCGAAACCCTTGATATTCAAAGGTTTAGCTATCTTTTTGATTTTTACAAGTGATAAACTCGGGATTATAACATTTATATATTAACTTTCATCATTTACCCACCAATTTTGTATGTCCTTTACTGCACTTTGCTACCTTTTGCTGCACTCCGCTGTTTTTCACTGCACTCCGCTATCTTTTGCTGCACTCCACTGCTTTTCACTGCACTCCGCTATCTTTTGCTGCACTCCGCTACTTTTTGCTGCACTCCGCTGCTTTTTGCTGTACTTCACATCTATTTTTTTCGCGCGAATAGCCTCACGAATAATCTGAGTATCTATGCTAGTTTGTTTAGATAAATGCTTATCCACTTATACCTTCCAAAGCTTCCTCACATTCCTAAGCGTAAAAAAAGCTATTTTTCTCCGTTTGATTGAGAGAAAAATAGCTTCTATATTTTCATTTAGTTAATGCCGCGTCTTGAATGGGAAGGTTTGGCAAAAATCATGCGGCCAGCTGCCGTTTGTAAAGCAGAGGTGACCACCACTTCTAAGCGTTCATTCATATAATGTTGTCCGTCTTCTACCACGACCATCGTACCATCATCAAGATAAGCGACCCCTTGTTGACGCTCGGTCCCAGCTTTGACCACTTGGACTTCCATCGTTTCTCCTGGAATCACGACAGGTTTGACCGCATTGGCTAATTCATTGATATTCAACACAGGGACATTTTGAAATTCTGAAACCTTATTTAAATTAAAATCATTGGTAACCACGATACCATCCAATAATTTCGCTAGCTTAATTAACTTGCTGTCAACTTCAGAAATCTCTTCAAAATCGCCCTCGTACATCTCAACGGCAATGTCTTCTTCTTTTTGTAGAGCATTTAAAATGTCTAAGCCCCGGCGGCCACGCACTCGCTTCAAACTATCTCCTGAATCCGCAATATATTGTAACTCATATAACACGAAATTAGGAATCAGCAAAACACCTTCTAAAAATCCAGATTTGGCAATATCGTAAATACGACCATCAATAATCACACTTGTATCTAAAATCTTATACTTGTGGAAATGGTCTTCAATTTTACGATCAAGCATTTGTTGTTCTACTTTATTTTCAGCCTTTTTCGTCTTAATATTGAGTAACTTTTTCCACTCCTCAATTCGCGTGGTCCCAATACGAAAGCCAAAATAACCAAAAATCACCATCAAAATAACTGGCAAGAAACCTGTTACGAACGGAATATTCCAGTTATAAAGAGGGATGGACATAATCGCCCCTAAAACAAGACCGATAATCGTGCCAAGAGTGCCAAATAATAGGTACATCAGGCTGAATTCGCTCAGTTTCTTTTCAATTTTTTGAATTCCTGTTGCAATGCTGTCGGCTAATAATAATGATAAAATAAAGAAAATAATTGCTCCGATTAAGCCGTTGGTCACATTGTTATTCAACATCATATTCTTATCTTGCTGTAATGCTTGCCAGGCAAAAGGCAGTAAGGAAATCCCTAGTGTCGTTCCAGCAAGCACGAATAAAATATTAATAATTCGTCGCTGCATCCTTTAATCTCCTTTGTTCAACTATTTTGCGGACACTCAGCATAAGCCAAGCATCCTTGGTCTAATCTGTGCTTGGTAGGGAGCTACGTTGGCATATAAGCCGCCTTAGCTGGAAAAGTCCTACATCCATCGCTCTTTTCCGCCAATTTGGAACTTATCTGCTAGTAGCTGACCGCCTCGCCAAGCATCCTTATTCTTAGCCAAAGACTTTTTTCATTGTTTCAGCCAAAGTAGAAACCCCGATAACTTCAATACCCGCTGGGATTTCTAAATTAGCTAAATTATTTTTAGGTACAAATACCCGTTTAAAGCCTAACTTTTGCACTTCTTTGATGCGTTGTTCGATGGCATTGACCCGTCTAATTTCCCCAGTCAAGCCGATTTCTCCGATAAAACAATCCGTCGCCTGGGTGCCTTTTTCTTTGTAACTAGAGGCAATACTCACGGCAATGGCTAAATCTATCGCAGGCTCGTTCAACTTCACGCCACCGGCAGCTTTCAGGTAAGCATCTTGATTTTGCAGTAACATTCCGGCACGCTTTTCCAAGACCGCCATAATTAAAGATACCCGATTAAAGTCCAGACCTGTCGTGGTACGCTTGGCATTTCCAAACATGGTGGGTGTAATCAACGCTTGAATCTCCACTAATAATGGTCGCGTTCCTTCCATCGTTACCACAATTGCCGAACCCGTCGCGCCTTGCAGACGTTCTTCTAAAAAGACTTGCGAAGGATTGATAACTTCATGTAAGCCGTCTTCATGCATCTCGAAAATGCCGATTTCATTGGTCGAGCCGAAACGATTTTTCACCGCACGCAAAATTCTAAAGGACTGTTGGCGTTCTCCTTCAAAATATAACACGGTATCAACCATATGTTCTAACATTCTAGGACCTGCTAGTGCCCCTTCTTTTGTCACATGACCGACAATAAAAATAGCAATCTGATTACTCTTAGCAATGCGCATCAACTCAGCGGTAGTTTCGCGGACCTGACTGACACTCCCCGCCACTGAAGAAATACTTGGCTGAATCATGGTTTGAATCGAATCAATAATCACATAATCAGGCGAAAGTTGTTCGATGGCTTGACGAATGGCCTCCATATCATTTTCCGCATAGACATAAAAGGACTCATGCAAGACCCCTAAACGTTCCGCGCGCATCTTGATTTGCTCGGCACTTTCTTCCCCCGAGACGTACAAGACTTTCCCTTGGGCTTTGGTTAGCTGCTCGGAAACCTGTAGTAACAGTGTCGACTTGCCAATACCCGGATCGCCTCCTAGTAAAATCAAGGAACCTGGCACCACGCCGCCACCTAGCACGCGATTCAACTCACCAATTTCTGTTTGGACGCGCGGTGTTTTTTTCGGTACCACTTCAGTAATTTTGGTTGGTTGGCTCTTAATCCCGGTAAACGAAACGGCTTGACGGACATCGGTGGTATTTTCGATTTTGACTTCCATCATCGAGTTCCAACTATTACAATTGGGACATTTCCCTAAATAACGTGGGGAAATATAGCCACAATGCTGACACTCAAATTGTGTTTTTGCTTTTTTTGCCACTGAAATCCACCTTTACTCTTGATTAGAAGAACCAAATCCGCCAGTGCGCGTGCTCATCGTTTCATCTTGGTCGGCTTTTAAAAATGGTAGGAAAATCCCTTGACCGATGCGTTCTCCTTTTTTGATTTTCACATCTGTCACACCAAAATTCACAAATTGGAACATGATATGGCCTTCGTTATCAGGATTGTTATAATAATCTGCATCAACCACACCGACACCATTGGCTAATACTAACAAACGTTTTAATGGATTACTAGAACGATTGGCCAGTTGTAAAAATTCATCTGTCTGCATATAAGCTTTAATCCCCGTTGGCACTAAGATTGGTTTGAGTGTTTGTTGGGCTTTTTGAGCATCAAATAGTAAGTTTTTAATGGTCATCAAGCCGGCACCACTTTTCCAAACGCTAGGAATCACTACATCTTCAGCCGCTTCAAAATCATAGCCAGCAGCTTGATGGGTCGCCCGGACTGGTAAATGTAGGCCTTGGTCTTGATACTTTGTGATAATTTCAAATCCTCGCTTGCTAATCGTAAGGACCTCCTTTTAAATAATCATTGAATAAGTATATTTTAACATATCAGCGGCAATTTATCGCTAAAACGCTTCTATTTTTATGGATAATTTTAAATTTGGATAAAATTGCTCAAATGAATGGCGCATTTTTGGATAAAATGACAAGGCTAACTTGCAGATTGCTTTTTGATTGTATGACGATTAAAATAGAGAAAAAGACGAAAAAGGAGTAGCAAAATGAATCCAAACGACAAGCTGATGGATAAGTATCATCTTTCTTTGCACGAATCGCGATTTTTACTCAAAAAAAATATCGTAGCCTTAGTTTACAATGCTGGAAAATTCGAAGGGTTGAATACCACGCTTTTACAAACTGAACAAATCATCAAATATAATCGGGCAAAAGATGTCGCCGTGGATGAAGTCCTCACCATCGTTCATTTAAAACGCGGCTTTGAGTATTTGCTAAAAGCGACGGATGAACCTTTACTGGAAAAAGCAAAAAAAATAAACGCGATTGTTGCTAGTGAAGATGCCTTATTTCCGGGACGAATTCGCAATGGGGGAGTCGAGGTCAGCACATTACAAGGAAAATATATCCCCAAATTGAAAGATGAAGCAACTATCCAATCTGATTTTCAAAAATTATTAGATAGCGATTATTCTATCACCGAAAAAGCCCTACGATTATTTCTGTATATGAGTAAAAATCAAATCTTTTGGGATGGAAATAAACGAACCGCACTTATTTCAGCCAATGCGTTGATGTACAAATATGGCGTGGGACTATTATCCATTCCTGAAGCTGATTTTATCACTTTCAATGAATATCTATCCAATTACTACCACAGCGACCAGGCTAGTCAAGAAAGACAGCTGCTTCATTTTATGTATGATCATTGTATCTTTGGCATTGACTACCAATCTTAAACAAACGTATTTAGCAGATTCCTAATTGATTGGGAATCTGCTTTTTTTCAACAATTTACAAAAAATGCATGACGAACGGGCGATTTTAGCGTAAAATGGATACAATCAATAATAAAGGAAAGATTACGAAATGATTCGAGAAAAGTTAAAAAATAGCAAACGAATTGTCATTAAGATAGGAACAAGTTCACTGATTTATCCAAATGGCAATATTAATTTATCTAGTATTGATGCGTTGGCCTTTGTCTTAGCTGATTTGAGCAACCAAGGAAAAGAAGTCCTCCTCGTTACTTCTGGTGCGATTGGTGTCGGAATGAATCAGCTGCAGTTAAAGACGCGACCTAGCACGATTCCTGAGCAACAAGCCGTCGCCAGTCTCGGGCAAGCCACTTTGATGAACATTTACTCCCAACGTCTCGCAAGTTATGGCAAGTTAGCTGGCCAAGTCTTACTCACACGCGATGTGATTGAATATCCGGAAAGCCGCAAAAATGTTACCAACACCCTGGAACAACTTTTGCAGATGAACATTATTCCAATTATCAATGAAAATGACACCGTTTCGGTCGATGAATTGGATCACTTGACAAAATTTGGCGATAATGACCAGCTGTCTGCCATCGTCGCACAATTAACCCATGCAGACCTATTAGTGATGCTTTCAGATATTGATGGTTTTTACTCCGATAATCCAAACACCAATCCTGAGGCTACCTTGCACCACCATATCAGCGAAATCACGCCGGAAATCACCCAGCAAGCCGGTGGCAAGGGCAGTCAATTTGGCACAGGCGGTATGGCAAGTAAACTCAAAGCTGCCAAACGCATTTTGGACCATGATTTAGCCATGGTATTAGCCAACGGAAAACAGCCGAAAATCATTTTTGACATTATTGAAGGGGCACCGATTGGAACACTATTTATGAAAAATAACTAATGATGGGGAGATTCGATGACAGATATTAAAACGTTAGGACAAACAGCTAAAGCAAGTACGCATCAACTCAGCCTGCTTTCGACCAAAGAAAAAAATCAAATTTTAAACCAAATGGCTGAGGCACTGGAAGCAAACACCCAAAAAATTATCGCCGAAAACCAAAAAGACTTAGTCAAAGCCGATGATTACGGGATTAAAGAAACGATGAAGGACCGCTTGAGATTAGATGAAGCGCGTATTCAAGAGATGGCTAACGGAATTCGCCAAGTTGCAACTTTACCCGATCCAATTGGCAATGTTGATAAAATGTGGCAAAATGTCGATGAACTCATGATTGGTGCCAAACGCGTACCCCTAGGTGTGGTCGGCATGATTTATGAATCTCGTCCAAATGTAACAACCGATGCGGCGAGTTTGTGCTTTAAAACAGGCAATGCGGTCATCTTGCGTGGAGGGAAAGAAGCCTTCTACTCTAATCAGTTATTGGTGGCAATCATGCAAGCAGTCTTAGCACAAAACGACATTCATCCTGGGGCGATTCAGTTTGTCGATGATATCTCTCGGGAAGTCGTACAAGAGATGATGCGCCTCAATGACTATCTAGATGTCTTAATTCCACGTGGGGGCGCTGGTCTGATTCAAAACGTGAAAAACCATGCGACGGTCCCTGTAATTGAAACGGGAACTGGTAATAATCACGTCTACATTGATAAAGATGCGAACTTGGAGATGGCAGTGAAGATTACCATGAACGCGAAAACACAACGTCCATCCGTATGTAATGCGATTGAAACTTTATTGGTCCACAAAGATGTTGCCTCAGAAGTCTTACCTATTTTGGAAAAAGAATTATTAGCAAAAAATGTCGAAATTCGTGCCGATCAAAAAGCCCTAGCCTATCTCACGCAAGCTAGTGAAGCGACCCAAGCGGATTGGGAAACTGAATTTTTGGACTATATTTTAGCCATTAAGGTAGTCGATTCTCTTGAAGAAGCAATCAGCCATATCAACAAATATAACACCAAACACTCTGAAGCCATTGTGACTGAAAATTATAGTGCCGCTCAAAAATTCTTAAATGAAGTCGATGCCGCGGCGGTCTATGTCAATGCCTCTACCCGCTTTACAGATGGCTTTGTCTTTGGTTTTGGTGCAGAAATCGGTATCTCTACGCAAAAACTTCACGCGCGAGGACCCATGGGATTAGACGCACTTACCTCAATTAAATATATCATCTACGGTCAAGGCCAAGTGAGAAATTAATCATAAAAAAGAGGGTTGTCAAAATTGGCAATCCTCTTTTATGTTTTAATCTAAACTTTCTCCGTTTGTGGCAATGACTTGTTTATACCAGTCAAAGGAATCTTTCTTATAGCGTTTCAAACTACCATTACCGCGGTCATCACGGTCTACATAAACAAAGCCGTAACGTTTTTTCATTTCACCTGTGCCATTAGAAACTAGGTCAATTGCACTCCACATGGTGTAACCAAGCAAATCAACCCCATCAATTTCCACAGCGTCTTTCATTGATTTTAGATTCGCTTTGAGATAATTCACGCGATAATCATCATGTACTTTGCCATCTGGTGTTAATTCATCACTCCAACCTAAGCCATTTTCTACAATCCATAGTGGTTTATGGTATCTGTCCCAAAGTGTATTTAAGGTCAAGCGCAGACAATAAGGATCAATTGTCCAGCCCCAAGCATTGGTTTCTAAGTAAGGATTTTTCACACCATTCATGCCTAGGTTGCCTTCTGCTTGCGCGGTATTTTCATGCGTGGTCACTACATGCGAGCCATAGCAAGAAAAGCTCAAGAAGTCAGCGGGATATTTGGCAATTAATTCATAATCTTCTGGGCAATCTTCTAACACAATGCCTTCACGCGCATATTTTTTCAAACGGTATTCTGGATAACGCCCGCCCGTTTGCACATCGGCATAGAAAAGTTCATTTTGTTGGGCTTCCATCACTTTAAGCGCGTCTTTTGGATCACAAGTATAGGTATAAATCGCGCTACAAGCTAACATTTGGCCAACTTGCATATTTGGATCGATTTCATGGGCTGCTTTAACTGCTAATGCGGAGGCCACAAATTGATTATGAGCCCCTTGCGCACGATTTTGAGCGGAAGTATCTAACAGGCCGCCACCCATATAAGGCGCATGATCCATCGCATTGATTTCATTAAAGGTCAACCAATATCTCACACGGCCTTTGAAATATTGAAAGAGTGTTTTCGCATATTTTTCGAAAATCGGAATCATCTTTCTATCCGACCAACCATTATAACGAATCACTAAATTTAGCGGGGTTTCGTAGTGTGATAATGTCACCAGCGGCTCCATTCCTAAACGTAAGCAAGTGTCCACCACGCGATCATAAAAGGCTAGTCCAGCTTGGTTGACTTGCTCGTCATCGCCATTTGGAAAAATTCGTGACCAGTTAATAGAGAAACGATAGCATTTAAAGCCCATCTCCGCTAGTAACGCTAAGTCCTCTTCTAAGTGATGATAAAAGTCTGTCCCTGTGTGGCTTGGATAATAATAGCCCTCTAAAATCGTTGGTGTCGCATCTTTGGGAAATTCAAATGGCTTGCCCCAAACAAGTGGTGTCGTACCGGTTTGGCCATCTGCTTTTTTCCAGGTGACTTGTCTAGGTGTGGTGTGTGAACCATTTGTCATCACATCAATGGCATTTAGTCCTTTCCCATCTTGGTCATAGCCGCCTTCATATTGGTTGGCTGCCGTGGCCCCACCCCATAAGAAATCTTCTCGTAAACTCATTGTCTGTCACTCCATATCTGTAATCGTTTTCTACTATATATTTTACCTTTTCCTAATCCGAATGGTCAAGGGGTTCAATTAAATTTGTTGGGACAAATGTAATTTTTTGGTAGCGTTTTAACGAGATTGTGTTATAATTAATGTATAACAAAAGAAAAAAGGCAGGTGTCAAAAAAAATGGCTCTAAAATATCAAGAAGTCGCTAAGGATTTAGCACATAAAATATTTAATAAAGCGTATACTGATAAGCTACCTAGCGAAGGAGAATTGCTAGAAGAGTATGAAGTAAGCCGCAATACAATTCGTAACGCACTTGGAATTCTTTATAACCAAGGACTTATTAAGCGAATTCAAGGAAGTGGTTACTTTATCACACAACCACTTCACAATAACACGACTATTATGAATATGGCGAATAAATCCGGACATAACCAAATAGGCAATCCTCTTTTTGTTTACTCAAAAGTATTACACTTGGAAGTTATACCTGCAAATGAAGAAATTGCTAAATATCTAAATTGTCCAATGGGTGAGCTTGTATACTATGTCCAACGGTTAAGATATACAGAAAAAGAGTTGATCTGTTTAGAAAACGCGTATTATCTAAAATCGGTCATTCCATACTTATCAGTTGAGATATGTGAAAAGTCTATCTTTCAATTCATTTTTAAACACTATAATGTATCTGTTCAACGTGGAGATGAATACATTTCGATTCATTACATTACTGATGAAGAAGCTGCATTAACTGGTAGCAAATCAGGGCAGGCTACGATTCAGGTAGAGGAAATTAATTACTTGAAAAATGAACAAGCTTTTAACTATTCGATATCTTATTACTTCCAAAAAGAACTATCTATATACTTCCACGTTAGTAACTATTTACACTAATATCTTAACTTCTCGTTTTATAATGAGAAGTTTTTTTATGTAAAAAAAGAGATAGCCCAGATATTGAGCTATCTCTTTTATTATTGAACAAACTCAGCATTATGCTGCAGCTTGTTCTTCTTTGTAAAGTTTGTTGTCATAGAATTTAATGAATGGGAAGTAAACTAAGAACGCAGCGATACCACAAATAAATGATACAACTAGCGCTTTCCAGTCACCACCTGATCCAATAAATGCACCGATACCAATTGGAGTTGGCCATGGCACTTGAGCAATTGGAGGAGCAATCATTTGTAATTTAATTGCAAAATAACCAATTGTAGCAGCTGTCATTGGTGCTAAGAAGAATGGAATCGCAACAAATGGGTTATACACTACTGGTAACCCAAAAATAATTGGTTCGTTAATATTAAAGAATGAAGGAACTAATGCCGCTTTACCTAATGCACCTAATTGAGCGGATTTTGCAAAGAATGCGATAAAAATACATAATCCTAAAGTAGAACCAGAACCACCCATTACAACGAATGAGTTTTGGAATTCACCAGCAAACGGAATGTGTGCACCTGCTTGGTTGGCTTCCATATTGGATAAAACAATTGGTGTAAGTAGTCCACTTACAATATTGGCACCATGAATCCCTACAATCCATAAAGCATGGATAATAAAGTATATAACCATTACCCCAATCCAAGTGTTGGTTAAGTTAACAACGAAGCCAAATGGAATTGCGACTAATTTGAAGATATCTGTATTGAAGAATACTAAAATACCATTAATAATCATTACGGCAAATGCAATTGCAAATGAAGGGATAAGTGCACTAAATGAACGAGATACACCTGCTGGAACTGTATCAGGCATTTTGATAACAACATTATTTTTCACTAAGTAGTAATAGATTTTAACAGCTAAAATACTCATTACAATACCAGTAAAAATACCAGTAGAACCTAAACGAGTAATAGTACCGCCCATTGAAAAACCATTGATTGTAAATACACTATTTTTTGTATCTACAATGTGTACTAGAGTCATATAGCCATCTTCGAAAATCAATTCTGGGATACACATAAAGAAAGCAAACATTGAAAGCAAAGCACCTGTTAGAGGGTTCACATCTACTTTTTCTTCATCATGATGAATTTTAGTGTATTCATAACCGAAAACCAAACAAAAATATAATGCCAAAATGCCCATTGTACAAGTATTAGCTGTCATGTACAACGCGCTTACTCTGAAAATAGAAGCATCAAAAAATCCTTTTAATGACGTAAAAGTGTCCGGCAAAATGTTTAACACCAATAACATTGACCCAACGATAGTAAATGGAATAGACGCCATCCCAGCTGCCATAACACCGCGTACGATACGCCACTGACTCATCTTACCCATAGGACCCATTAAGTACTTTTCTAAAAATGCAAAAGCCTTGTTGTTTTCCATAAAAAAATCCCCTTTGTAAATTTTATTTTAAAGTTGCTTCATATTCTTTGATGATAGTTAACGAGCGATCTTTATTTTGTTCAATCGCATGAATTCTTTTTTCTAAAATGACACACCCAACTAATCCTAAACCAAGCCATAAAAGCATCGGAATCATCCCTTTGGCAGACATAAATGGAAATAGTTGGTCAGAAAAAGGCGTCAAATAGCTTAAAATCCCCACAAGATTGACCAAACCTTGAGCGTAATAATAATATTTTGCAAAGGGTAGTCGACTTTCCTTGTGCCAATATTTTTTCACTTGTTCAATTACCACCAAAATCCCTACTAAAAATAGCGTGATTGGTATAATGGCTGTCATTTGATGATAACCAATTAGTAAAAACGCCCAATGCATGTTACTGAAGAAGTAAGCAGCCGTCATGTAGCGAATGAGCAAATAACGATTGAAATACATGGTGTTCAAGCTCGTTTCCTGTCTTCTTTGTTTTAAAGCAATCTTTTCTTGATTAACCATTCTCATACTCCTCCAGTAGCATTTATCATTGTTTACTTCACTAAAAATAGAAGCAACTTAAAACCTAAAATAAATTTTCGCCATTTGAAGCAATGACTTCTTTATACCAGTTGAAAGATAATTTAGGTGAACGCGCATAAGTACCGTTACCTTCATCGTCTTTATCTACATAAATAAAGCCATAACGTTTACGCATTTCTCCTGTACCGGCTGACACTAAATCGATACAGCCCCAAGGAGTGTAGCCCATCAAATCAACACCATCTTCATCCACGGCTTTGATCATTTCTTTAATATGGGCACCTAAATATTCAATACGATAATCATCATGCACCATACCATCTTCTTCGACCTTATCAATCGCACCAAAACCATTTTCAACAATGAATAATGGCAAATGATACATATCAGTAAACCAATTCAAGCTGTAACGTAAGCCTTGTGGATCAATTTGCCAATCCCATTCACTCGCTTTGACATATGGATTTTTCACTAAGTCTTCTGTTTCAAGGTAATCAAAGTGTGGGTTATTTTTTCGATGACTATCAATCGCAAAGGACATATAATAACTAAATCCAATATAATCAACCGTACCTTCACGTAAGATTTGTTCATCTTCTTTAGTGAAGTCGACCTTGATCCCTTTACGTTCCCAGTATTTCAAAATATGATTTGGATAGAATCCATGGACATGAACATCAGCGAAGTAATAACGTTTTTCCATCGCTTTTTGAGCCATCAAGATATCATCTGGTTTACAGGTAGCTGGATAAATCGGACACATCGCAATCATACAACCGATTTCAAAATTAGGGTTGATTGCTTTACCGGCTTTGACTGCTAATGCTGAAGCCACTAATTCATAGTGTGCGGCTTGATACATAATCGCTTCACGGTCATCGCCTTCTTTATAAACGATACCTGAGTTGGTAAATGGTGCGAAATCTTCTTGATAATTTGCTTGGTTATTGATTTCATTAAAAGTCATCCAATATTTCACTTTATCTTTATAACGTTCAAAACAAACCGTTGCAAAACGAACAAAGAAATCAATGGTCTTGCGGTTCGTAAAGCCACCATATTCTTTAACTAAATGGAATGGCAACTCAAAGTGAGATAAAGTGACAACTGGTTCGATGCCGTGCTTTAAGCATTCATCAAACAAATCATCATAAAATTGTAGACCCGCTTCATTTGGTTCTAACTCATCGCCTTTTGGAAAAATACGTGTCCAAGCAATCGAAGTACGGAAACACTTGAAGCCCATTTCTGCAAATAAGGCGATATCTTCTTTGTAGTGATGATAAAAATCAATCGCTTCATGGTTTGGATAATATTTACCTGGTAAGACACCGTCAGTAATTTCACGTGGTACCCCATGACGACCCGCAGTCATCACATCGGCAACGCTCATTCCCTTTCCACCTTCTTGCCAAGCACCTTCTAATTGATGGGCAGCCACCGCACCGCCCCATAAAAAGTTTTCTGGTAATTTTGTCATTGCAATTCGCTCCTTAAGCATTTTTATAAAACGCTTTCTAATTACACCTATAAGTTTAATTGATTGGTACAAATTAGTCAAGTGCTAATCAATTAAAAAATAAGATTTCATCAAATAATCAGTATTCAAGTAGCTATTATCAGGCTTTATATAATGTGTTTTATTATATTAAAAAACGGGTTTCGTTATTTAGAGCGTTAAAAATAAAATTCACAACAACCAGCACAAAAAAAGAAGCCTCTGATAAAAGAAGCTTCCGGAATAGTTTTATTTGCGTTTGAGTTTGAATTTTGTCCATGGTTGAATAAACGGTAGCAAAATTTGCTCTTCTTTGGCGATTTGGCCGACTTTATTTTTACGAGAATCTTCGTGCGCGGTCAAGACAATCTGTAATTCATTCTTGTAACGATCAAAGTCATCATTGCCAATCACGACATCCCCATAAGCAAAAGGCGCTTGATGGTCATGTGCAGGATTAGCCACATCTTTGTAAATGACACGTGGTTGAGAAGAACGGACCGCAAATTCATTGATGTCTCCGCGTCGTACGTGTTGCGGATAATCAATAATTTTTTCTTCAATTGGCGAGATGTCCGGCACTGTTTCAACTGTCAATTCGATTTGATAACGATTGACTTGCGATAAGGCCACTAATTCTTCCTCACTCGCATAAGCATTACCGATAATCACCACATCGATTAAATCAGTCGCAAATAAATGTTTGGCTTGGACGTCAATCGGTAAATCACGGTGCATTTCTAAAGTGGGCAGGCCATCATTGACATTCCATGGTCCAAGATTGCCAACATGACTGGAAACAAACGCCGCAGTCTTGATGCCTTGTGATTTATAATGACGCGAACACTCGATAAAGAAATCATAACCTAAGCCGGTATTACGTTGCGGATAGAAGTTATGACAACCGTAAATAAATGGTCGATTGGCTTGATAAGAAAGCATATTTTCCAGTTGTAGAACGTTATTGCTCATATTGAGTTCGATATTTAATTGGTATGGATTATACGTCAACATCGCCTCGGTAGCGCTATCAAAACTTTCATCTAAACGGACAATATCTGCGCCCAATTCCGCAAAAAAGCCTAAATCTTGATAAGAAATACCGAGCTGTGTAAAAATCATTGGTGAAACATCCAAACTCACTTCATAGCCCAATTCTTTGGCATAATGAATGATTGATTGAAATTTCGCCTTAACTGCTTCTTTACCTTCACTGACTTCTAGCATGCTCATAAATAGCCGTGTAAATCCTAATTCGGCCGCTCGTTTCAGATATTGGCGGTCTTTTTGGGCATCACTGTGATCTGGATAGATAGAAACTCCTAATTCGCGTTTCAAAAAAATACCTCCTAACAAAAAAGGGGACTCAAAGCTTGCCCCCTTTTATCACTTTATTCTGCTAATTTGGCTTTTATTTCAGCTAATTCTTGATGGATAGCCACCACTTCACCAGCTAAATCTTTAAAAGTAATCGCATTCATTAAATGGTCTTGTGAATGTACCGTTAGTAAATGCACTTCTACTGGATGACCGGCTGCTTCTTGAGCTAGCATTTCTGTTTGAGAATTATGTGCTTCTAATAAGGCTTCATCGGCTTCTTTTAGTTTTGCTTGTGCTTCGTCAAATTTGCCTTCTTTGGCTGCATAAATCGCTTCAAATGCTAAACTTTTGGCATTCCCACCATTGATAATTAGCCCCATGGTTGCCATTAATTGTTCTTGGTCGCGTTGTTCTTTGGTTTTTTCTTCTGCCATTTTATCCCTCTTTACCTAATTATTTACCCATTAAATCATAGGCTTGAGAAACGACTGCGGCACCATCCATCATACCATATGCACGCATATCGATAACTGCTAAAGGAATATCTGCGCCATTGTTACGGCCAGCTAATTTTTTCTTGAAGTCGTTTTGCATGTAGCGAACTTGTGGGCCTAATAATACCACGTCAATTTTCTTTGAATCTAATTCATGATCCGCTTCACTTGCTGAAACGGCAAAAATTTCTGCGTCTTTACCTTGTTTTTCGGCAGCTTCTTTCATTTTTGTCACTAATAAACTTGTAGACATCCCTGCTGCACAACATAACATAATTGTTTCTTTTGCCATAATAATTCCTCCTACGCACATCCTTCATCTAGATGCAAACGTTTTCTAATTACACCATAGTTATAACATATTGGTACAAATTTTTCAAGTAGGAACAAATAAAAATATCACACATCTTTCATAAAAAATCAGCTACCTACCTTCACCTTGATAGCTAGCTGATTGATCTACCTATAAATCTCCGCTTAGAATTTGAAAATTTTTTTGAACACTTTGCGAATGGTTTGTTTCGCATTGCCAAAACGAAAACTTCCTTGAATTTCGATGCTGTGTTTCTTTTGTTGATTTTCTTTTGCCATATTCCAACACTCCTTTTTATAACGTGTTTAAATCAATGACCTCATCATATAATCCAGCTAGTTTGGGATTTAAATGATGGGTAATCATAATAACTGTGTGATTAGGCAAGGACAATAGATACCGTTCAATTTGTTCAGCTGTGTCTTTATCTAAATTAGCTGTTGTTTCATCCAGTAACAAAATCGGTGTATCCCGCAGTAAAGTCCGAGCTAAAGCCAAGCGTTGTTTTTGTCCACCTGATAGCTCTAATTCACTAGGACCGAGCTGAGTCGCTAATTGTTGAGGCAATTGCGTAGTGACCTGAGCGAATTGCGTCGAGATTAAGACTTGTTGCAATTGTCGGTGACTAAAATCTTGGAGCAACGTTAAGTTTTCCTCAATACTCGCTTCAAAGACATACGGTACCTGGTCAACATAACTAATTTCTTCATGAATTTGATTGTCAGATAACTGCGCATAATCCACGCCACCAATAGTCAACTTGCCACTTGTCGGTGAAATCTTACCGGTTAATAAATGAAATAACGTTGATTTGCCTGAACCACTCGCTCCGGTAATTACATATTTTTTTCCAGTTTCAAAGGTTAGATTCAGTTGATTAAATATCACGTTATCTTCATATGAAAAATCAACATTTTCCAATTGCAAAGTATGATCGAGCAGTTTTTGATTGATTATTTGCTGCTTTTCTTTTCGTTGCAGCGGTTCATACTTGTCAAAAATAGGTTGGACACTGCTAATCATAATTAAACAGTTCGCCAAATTTCCCATCGCATTCATCACGTTGGCACTTAGATTTTCAATAGTCAAAAAAGCGCCAAATGAAATAATGCTGCGAAAAATCAACCAACCACTGTATCCGGTAATCACGATTTGACTAAAAACATTAGCAAACGAACTGAGAAAAGTCGAAAAGGCATGCACTTTTGCCGCACGGACATTCCGTTTGGCTAACTGTAGACTGAATTGTTGCACTTTTTTGGGTAAATAACTTAACGCATTGAGTACATATAACGTTGCATATCCTTGAAATAAATTACTCATCTTGCCGGTAAAGTATTCGTTTTCAACGGTTAACTCTTGGAAACGCTGCATGAGTGGTTTGTTCGCTAATCGTGGTAAGTAAAGGGTGAATAAACTTAAAAGTGCAAAGACAATCATTAAGGAATAATGCATTTTGACTAACACTACAATCGAAAAGAGCAGCATCGTGCAATGTTCAATCATTTGATAGACAGCCGGAAATCCTTGATCGGCTATCATCTGCATATCATTCGTCATCCATGAAACAAAACTCCCTGCACCTTTTGCTTGATTTTGTTGATAGGAGGTTTGTGTCAATTTTTCCGTTAAATGAATGCGCAAATCATTAATCATTTTTTGAATAACATATTCTTGAAACCAACTGTTCCATCCACTTATTGCACAAGCCAAAGTATAAACAACACCTTGCAATAACAAATAAAAGAAAAACTGCCGCCAATGTTTTGCAAGCAATTCATTCGTAATCGTTGTTAATAAAACAGCAGAATAGATTTTCAGGCCTGAGGAAGTCACAATCATCAACATAACCAACACATTGAGTCCCTTACGCTGTAAAAAACACCTTTTCATTTCATTCCTCCATTTCTGAAGTTAAATAAAATTCATTATTTACAAAAAAGATTATTCTAGCTAGAGTTTCAAAAAATGATAAAATTTCATTTTTTGCATAATACCACAGGTTAGATTATAAATCAATAAGAATTATTAGATTTTTCATACCAATATAATTATCTATTAATTTAATATAAACACAGATATTTTTCTTTTATGGAGTATCGACATCTACTTTGCTTTTCGTTTACTTTTCATTGCAACTTCTTGCATTCATCGATATAATGAATTGACTAAATAAAAAAGTGAGGGAATGCCTTGTTAACAGTAAGTGATGTTAGTTTACATTTTTCAGATCGCAAATTGTTTGATGAAGTGAATATTAAGTTTACGCCGGGTAATTGCTACGGCTTAATCGGTGCGAATGGTGCGGGAAAATCTACCTTTTTAAAAATTTTAGCGGGTGAGTTACAACCTTCAACCGGTGTGGTAACGCTTGGGCCTGATGAACGTCTTGCCGTCTTGAAGCAAAACCATTTCGACTATGAAGAATATCCCGTGATTGAAACAGTCATCATGGGGCACAAACGTCTCTATGACATTATGAAGGAAAAAGACGCTATCTATATGAAACCTGATTTTTCTGATGAAGATGGGATTCGCGCGGCAGAATTGGAAGGCGAATTTGCCGAACTAAATGGTTGGGAAGCTGAAATGGAAGCAGCGGTGTTATTGCAAGGGTTGAATATTCCTGATGAATTGCACCATGTGACGATGAGCGAATTAGCAGCCGGCCAAAAAGTGAAAGTCCTCTTAGCACAAGCGCTATTTGGAAAGCCTGACGTGTTACTATTAGACGAACCGACCAACGGCTTGGATATCCAGTCGATTAGTTGGTTAGAGGAATTTTTGATTAACTTCGAAAATACCGTCATTGTCGTTTCCCATGACCGTCATTTCTTAAATAAAGTCTGCACCCACATGGCGGACCTTGATTTTGGCAAGATTAAGCTATATGTTGGTAACTATGATTTCTGGTTAGAATCTAGCCAATTAGCTGCCAAATTACAAGCCCAACAAAATGCCAAAAAAGAAGAACAAATCAAGGAATTGCAAGAATTTATCGCGCGTTTTAGTGCCAATGCGTCAAAATCAAAACAAGCGACTTCTAGAAAGAAAATGTTGGAAAAAATCACCTTAGAAGATATCCAACCTTCTTCTCGCCGCTATCCTTTCGTTGGCTTTAAACCAGAGCGCGAAATCGGGAATGACTTATTGCAAGTGGATAATGTGAGTGTCACTATCGACGGCAAAAAGATTTTAGATAACATTAGCTTTACCCTTAATAAGGATGATAAAGTCGCATTTATTGCCAATAATGATATCACCACCACCACACTATTTAAGGTAATTATGGGTGAAATCACGCCTGATACGGGTTCTGTGCGTTGGGGTGTGACAACTAGCCAAGCGTATTTACCAAAAGATACTACCAAAGAATTCGATAACGAGTTAACCATTGTCGATTGGTTGCGTCAATATGCTAGCAAGGAAGAAGATGACAATACCTTCTTGCGTAGTTTCCTAGGGCGGATGTTATTCTCTGGGGATGAAGTCTTAAAACCAGTCAATGTCTTATCCGGAGGCGAAAAAGTGCGCTGTATGCTTTCGAAGTTGATGTTATCTAAAGCCAATGTTCTCGTGCTAGATGACCCAACCAACCACCTAGATTTAGAGTCTATTACGGCTTTAAATGATGGCTTGATGAGTTTTACTGGTTCACTGCTATTTGCTTCTCATGACCATCAATTCATCCAAACCTTGGCTAACCGTATCATCGTCGTCTCTGATAAAGGGGTAGTTGATCGTGCGGAAACAACCTTTGATGAATTTTTAGAAAATGAAACCGTCCAAGCCCAAGTCAAAGAAATGCTCGGACGCAATATTTAACATATTTTAAGCTGGTAAATTGTTTGCCAGCTTTTTTGACGTTTTTATAGTCGGTTCATCCTTGATTCTTGCTTTTTTTTACAACTTTCTCTTAGTTACTTCAAACTTTTTTCACATTCATCGCTTATTATAAAAGCATCCCAAACAAACAACCCTAATATTAAACACTTTTTCATTTTCAAACTCCTTTTTAAGCTCCGTCAGTATGTTGCTGGCGGAGTTTGTTTTATTTACAGAGAAATCCAATCCTATTTAGTTACATCTTGGGCTTTTGCTTTTTTTCAATCTATGCTATCTTGAAGGAAGAATATGTTAGAAATGAGGCTTTATTTTGTGAAAACCAGTCGGAATTATCTAAGTTTTGTTGTTGCTTATTTATTTTATTATTTCTCGTTTGCGATTTTCTCTTGCTTGATTGCTGTGTATTTAATGGATAAGGGGTATTCGGCGAGTGAGACTTCGCTAGTGGTTTCGGGTTCTTTTTTGAGTTCGATGATTGCCCAGCCGATTATTGGTTCGTTAAGTGATCGCTTTTCCTTAAAGTCGGTCAATAGCGTCACTTTTTTCTTGGCAGCAGTTGGCGGATTGTGTTTTGCTTATGCCGACACACTGTGGGAATTGATATTGGGCTATAGTTTGGTCTTGGCACTGATTAATGGCAGTAATCCTGTTTTGGAAAAATTCGCTACCATCAGTCCTTTCAAATACGGTTCGATTCGGGTATGGGGTACAATTGGCTATGCACTAGGCTCACAGGCAGCTGGTCTAGTTTACGATTGGATTAGTCCGCGCGCAATTTTCTTTACTTTTGTGATAACCATGCTGATTTCTATCGGGGGGCTGGTCCTTACTCATCCAGATGACCGCAAGCAAGCCGCTCTGGAAAAGGCCAAAAAAACAGAAGGAAAGCATGAGGATAGTCACTTTTTATCGTTATTTAAAAATCGCTTATTTGTACAGTATCTGTTCATTAGTGCAATATTTTATAGCTTGATGAACATGGCCAACACTTATATTCCAGCCATGTTTCAAGCACGGGGACTAGCCATTCATACAGTGTCTAATATTTTATTTTGGGCGGTTCTGTGTGAAGTGCCGGTAGTCTTTTTCTCTTATTTATTTATGGACCGTTTCAGCAATAAAGTCCTCTTAATCGTGCCCACTTGTATTGTTTTGGCTCAATTTTTAAGCTTTGGACTAAATCTCTACTTGCCGATTCAAATTTTTTGGACTTTTCTTGCCAAGCATCCTGCGGGTATGGTCGTGGTGATGATGAACTTGAAAGTGGTCGCTACCTTGATTCCGACCAAACATCAGATGACGGCACTGGCTTTGATTCAAACCGTGCGCAATCTGGCTTCTATTTTTGCCCAAACGATTTTTGGCGTGATTTTAGAACATAGTAATTATCAGGTGATGTTTTCACTTGCAGCCTTAACTTTGAGTGTAGCTTTGGTATTACTCCTCTTTTACAAAATTCCCAAGCGTCCAAAAGAAAACATCTTTTCATAACCGCTACTCCGATAAAGTCTGGTGCTTTGTCGGAGTTTTTTTCTTTTCACATACAACACTTTTTTAGGCGAAGTGAATCCATCTATCCTTTGGTGCGCAAGGGGTACAGCGATTTTTATAGCGTACAACTGTCAAACTTTTTTATCACTTATCTCTTTTTATTTACAACACGCCCTGTACGTACTATAATTAATTTAACTGGAGGTGGTATTTTATATGCCAATGACAGTTAGAGAAGCTGTTCAGCTACTTATCACGGCAGGATTTGTTGAGGTAAAAGGTGGGAAAGGCTCGCATAGAAAATTTGAAAAAGCAAATGTAAGACCTGTAATCCTTCCTAGTCACGGCAAAGAACTCTCCCGAATAGTAGAGAAAACAGTACGTAAGGCAGTGGAAAATTAGTCCGCTGTCTTACACAAATAAATAAATGGAGGAAAATGTGATGATTAAAGTATACTCTGCAGTTTTTGAACAAGATCCTGTTGGCTATGGAATCTATTTTCCTGATATTGAGGGCGCAGTAACCCAAGGAACAACAATAGAAGAAGGAATCGATAATGCTTCAGACGCTTTAGGAATGATGTTGGCAGACTTAATTGAAAATGAAATTCCTTTACCTCAACCAACAAATATAAATGAGATTAAAATTGATGAAAATACCCAATTTAAAACATTAATTAGTGTTGATTTAGCTGATTACTTAAAAGAAACTAAACTTGATAAAAAAACTGTCAAAATCCCTCATTGGTTAAATGTACGGGCGATTAAAGCAAATGTTAATTTTTCAAAAACCCTATCTGATGCTTTGATTGAAAAATTAGGGGTTTAAAAAGAATAACTTGCGGATAATTGAAACGATTATAGTCGTGATTATCCGCTATTTTTATCTCATTTTTGATTACCACATACAACACTTTTTTAGACGAAGTGAATCCACCTATCCGTTGGTGCACAAGGCTTACAGCAACTTTTACGGCTTGCAACTGTCAAAGATTTTACAGTCCTCTCCACTATATACGATAGATTATTGAGAGACGATAAAAAAATCAGCCATTAGCACAAATGACTGATTGATAAGTTGTATTATGATAACAAAGCTTGGGCTAAATTCCTACCAAAATCTTTCCCACTTTCGTAAATCGTCGCAAAAAGCGTTGGATAAATGGCTAAAAACAATATGAAAATAAGCACTCCCACAGCCACAAGTCCATAATATTTCATTGGTTTTTCTTTTATATTCTTGAACATTCACCTTTCTCCTTGTAAACACCATGTTATTCATTAATGTAACATAAAATAAACTGCTTTCCCAATCGCTTCACCTAGAAGGTATAACCCTGCTGCACAAAGAACAATTGTTGTAAAAGTCTCCCATAATTTTGGATTCTGATCTGATTCAAAGAAAAAAGTTTTTAGTGAAATTTTGTTTGGTTTGTTCATATTCATTCTCCTCCTTATTATTTATCACTATTTTTTTCAAAAGGTTCATCTGTTAAATTCACCTGTGCCATGAATACTCAATATTTATTAAATTACATTTTTTATTTTTGCTTCAATCATCACTTTCTATCCTTCCTTAACAAATAAAATAATCCCATAGAAGATAAGGATGGGAATCAATAATAAAATCATTTTATCCATCAAAATCATATCATTGTAGACAAATGTTTTAGAGATAAATAACACAGTTAGTAAACTATAAACAAATAAATAGCGGTCAACTTTGCTCGCTCTTTTCTTTTGGTGTGACCATCGATAAATCATTATTCATTCCTCCTCGTAAAAATTTTACTTCTTGCTAAGACGATTATGACATATTTTTGACGAGCCGTGTGCAATCCTTCCTAAATGGCCAAAAATCATTCCTGAATGGTCTATTTTACCTGGAAGATATCCTTTTACACAGATAATAAATCAGATTTCCTGCTATAAAAACAATTCTTTAGAGATGCTCTTTTATGAATTGAAAAACAAATGATGCTATGAAAAAGAAAACAAAAACTTTCAAATAAGTACTAGGTTTCTTAAAATTCCAATTAAGTTTCATGACATTATTAAACAAATATTCCAAATTTAATCACGCTTTCTTTCTTTGTGAAGTACAAAATAAATCAGCAAACAAGATGAAGTAGTTAAAAATGTAAACAATAAGTAACTTTTGCTGATTGGATGATTCACTAATAAACTATACCCAATAAAAATTGGATGAAGAAATATATTTACCAATAGCAATATATTTACTAAATTTTTTCCATTCATTATTTGACATCCTCCACTTCCTATTCTTAATTCTCAATCATGCCCTGTACTTTCTTTATAGATAAGTAAAACAAAAAACAAAACCGAAGCTATATAAGCTACAGGAATGGAAAGTAACCAGTTTGGCGCATGAAAGATATTCAGATCATTTAATATCGATAAAATAAAATGACCTAGGCTACCTATAAACAAAATTATTTCCAGTAAATATTTGCGAATATTCATCCTAACTCCCCTTTCTTTTTAAAACTCATTAAACATTTGTAACTAATGGAAACACACATCAAATTATTCGTGCTACCTAGAACTCTCAAGTTTCTAAGATGATTATGACATATTTTTGACGAGCCGTGTTCAAACCTTCCTGAATGGCCTATTTTATCTGAAAAATATCTCTTCGCTGACTTTATTATATTGATAAAAAATTTTTTCACTCTGATTAGAGTATAAATAAAAAAAGGATATTCCAGAATGACATCAATGTCACTTCGGAATATCATCTTCTTTTTCTTTTGTTAAATTTTTTATAAGAACTTCATCCTCTAATAATGTTGCAAATTGTATCGCTTTATCATACAGAACTGAAGCTTTCTCGAAATCTTTGTCTACTAAAACATGATATTTTGCTTTTACGGCGTATACCAAGGGTTTATGCTGATAATTGTTTGTCTCTGCTATAATCCTATCTAACATGTTAGCATATTCCAAAAATTTATTTGGGTCTATTCTAACAATTATATTTAATATTATACGTTCCAGCATATAAAGATTATCGTAATTACTATAATCAATATTTTTAATTACTTTGGTGGAAAGTTCATCAAAATATTGATTATCCTCTAATCCCATGATACAGCATAAGAAATATAGCCTAATTATGAACAAATCATTATATGTATATCTATCTTTCTTGAGTACTTGCTTAAAGTATTCATCCAAAAAACTTATCGCATAGTTAGGATTTTGAGTACTATACACATCTAATTCTAATTGCATAGCCTCTATAATAACTTGTTCTTCTTCGGGTAAATTATCATAATAATCTACATAAATTTTATCAATCAAATCAGATTTATGATTTATCCTACCTTCATCTCCATAAGCCCTATATTTAATTAGCTTGTTTTTTATTTCTAAATATTTTTTTGGTAAAATTATTTTGTCTATATCTATTAAATCACGCATATCTACATCTAGCTGTTCAGATATGTATTTTATTTTTGTTAGACTAGGTAATGATTCTCCTTTTTCAATTCTAACTAGTTGTCGAATCGTTAATTCAGCTTCATCATTGCAGATATCCAATTGAGTGAATCCTTTATCTAGCCTGATTGATTTTATTTTTTTCCCTAATTCTTCTTTTAAATTCATCAAATGCACCTCCTAAAACCAACTTACTAAACATATTATACCATTAGCCTTTATTGCTATCTATATTATCTTATATAATCAAAATTAAGCCTTTATTTAGCTTATATACTATTATGGCAAGTCAAAACATCACTCTTTTTTGATAAGACGTTTTTGGTATTCTTTAATCAGGAATTGAGTTTAAAAAAAGAATATTCAAAGCCAAAATAAATTAGCGTTGAATATTCTTTTAACGTATAAGAATAAAGGAAATCGCCTAAAACATGGTATTCAAAAACGCTTTAATCGACTTGGTTTTTGATGATGAAAAACTTCGATGGACCTCTTCAGTGAAATAGACTTCTTTTGCTTTAAAGTCAGTTTTTTGAACATTTTTCAGATTGGCTAAACATGAACGATTAATTCTAGTCAGCGCTTCGTATTTCTTCTCAAAATCAGTTAATTTACCATAAAATTCATACTGGCCATTTTTAGTGATCAAAGATAAGCGATGCGGCATAGAAGACGCTTCTAAAAAATAAATGTCATTGATGTCAAAAGTAAAGGTT